>DATGXM010000579.1:0-4356 GCA_035298985.1 Azonexus sp.
GGCCGGCTGCTGGCGCGCCGGGGTGCCGTCAGCCTGACTTTCGCCCGCGCCGGCAGCGAGCTCGACGCCGCCTTCGAGGATTTCCTCCGCCTCGAGGCCTCGGGCTGGAAGGGCGCTGCCGGCCGGGCCAGCGCCATTTCCCTGCATCCGCACCTGCGGGGTTTCTACAGCGAGCTGAAGACGCGCTTTGCAGCGGCCAACGCCTGCCTGATCGCCCTGCTCAAGGTCGATGGCGTCGCCATCGCCGCCCAGTTCTGCCTGCTCGCCGGCCACACGCTGTCCATCCAGAAGATCGCCTATGACGAAACCTGGCATGCCGAAGCGCCGGGCAGCCAGTTGCTGCTCAAGATGATCGAATATTGCTGCGCCGAGCCCGGCATCCGCCACCTGAGCCTGGTCACCGCCCCGGAGTGGGCGGTCGGCCGCTGGAATCCCGAGATCCAGGAGGTCTGGGAAGCCTACGTCTTCCGGGCCAGTCTGCGCGGCTTGGGCGGCCTGGCCATGCGCCGCCTGAAAACCTGCTTGACGGCGGAATCGGGGATACTGACTGCCGCCGCCAAAGCGAGAATGGGCGTCGACATTGCCACCTTCATCGCCGACCGGCCGGCAACTGGCCGCCTGCCCGATGCCGGCGTCGTCGAATCGCTTGCCGGTCCGCTGGCCGCTTTCGTGCTGTCCCCCTGAGCGCCGCCCCAGAACGATGCCCCGGGCAATTGATCCGCCACGACCAGCAGCACGATGCGATGCCGCCGGCAGCCGGGACGAGCCGCCGGGCTTGCCGGTCGCTCCGACAACCGGCCCCCTGCCCCGCGGGCTGGACGAGGGCACGATCCGCCTGATTGCGGCCCGCAACGACGAGCCGGACTTCATGCTCGACTGGCGGCTGCAGGCTTATCGCCACTGGCTGAGCATGGCCGAGCCGGCGTGGTCCACCATCCATCATCCGCCCATCGACTACCAGGCGATCCGCTACGAGCCGCAGGCGCTGGCCGCCGCGCAAGGAGTCGACGACTCCCGGCCCGACCCCGGACTGGCCGCGGTCAAGGCCCAGCTCGCCAAACTGGGCATCGTCTTCTGTTCTTTCGCCGAAGCGGTGCGCAAGCATCCGGATCTGGTCCGCCAGTACCTCGGCTCGGTCGTGCCCCATACCGACAACTTTTTTGCCAGCCTGAATGCGGCGGTATTCGCCGACGGCTCCTTCTGCTACGTCCCGCCCGGCGTGCACTGCCCCATCGCGTTGTCCGCCCATGTCCGCCACCATGTCCCGAACGGCCGCTTCGAGCGCACCCTGATCATCGCCGACCGCGACAGCACGGTCAGCTACCTGGCAGGCAGCACGGCACCGCGGCGCGACGGGGATCAGCTGCATGCCGCGGTCGTCGAACTGGTCGCCCTGGAAAATGCCAGCATCCGTTACGCCACGGTGCACAACGGCTACCCCGGCGACCGGAACGGCCAGGGCGGCATCTACAATTTCGCCACCCAGCGCGGCGAATGCCGCGGCGACCGCTCGCGGATTGCCTGGACCCAGGTCGATACCGGTTCGGCGATCACCTGGAAATATCCGGGCGTGGTGCTCAAGGGCGACCATACGCGCGGCGACTTCCACGCGGTGACGCTGACCGCCCGCCACCAGCAGGTCGATAGCGGCGCCAAGATGATCCACCTGGGCAAGAATACGCGCAGCCGCATCGTTGCCCGGGCCATTGCCGCCGGCCACGGCCACAACGCCTACCGGGGACTGGTCAAGGTGGCGAGAAGCGCGGTCGGCGCCCGCAACCATACGCAGTGCCAGGCGCTGCTGCTCGGCGACCAGTGCGCCGCCCACACTTTTCCCTATATCGAGGTCAGGCACCCGTCGGCCCGCGTCCAGCACGAAGCCGGGGCGGCGCGGATCGGCGATGAGCAGCTGTTCTATTGCCGGAGCCGCGGCCTGGCGGGCGACGATGCGCTGGCGATGATGGTCAACGGTTTCTGCAAGGAAGTCCTGCAGGAGCTGCCGATGGAGTCCGCCATCGCGGCGCAGAAGCTGCTCGATGCCGCGCTCGCCGGCAGCATCGGCTGAGCGGAGAAGCACATGCTGGTCATCCGCCACCTGCAGGTCAGCATCGACGGCCGTCCCGTCCTCGCAGACCTCGACCTCGCAATCCGCGCCGGCAAGGTGCACGCCGTCATGGGCGCGAGGGGTTCGGGCAAAAGCACGCTGGCCCGGGTACTGGCCGGCCACCCGGGCTATGCCGTGAATGCGGGCGAAGTGCTCTACCGGGGCGCCAGTCTGCTCGAACTGGCGCCCGAGGAACGGGCGGCGCAGGGCATTTTCCTCGCCTTGCAGCAACCGGTCGAGCTGCCCGGTGTCGCCAACCTCTACTTTCTTCGTGCCGCCCTCAATGCCCTGCGCCGCCAGCGCGGCCAACCGGAACTCGACGCCATCGATTGCCTAGTCGCGATCCGCAGCAAGCTCAAATTGCTGGGCATGGACGAGAGCCTGCTCTACCGTCCCCTCAATGCGGATTTCAGCGATGGCGACAGGAAGCGTAACGAAATCCTGCAGATGCTCCTGTTCGAACCGGCCCTCGCCCTGCTCGACGACAGCGCTGCCGGCCTCGACGGCGATGCCCTGAAGGCGGTGGCCGACGGCATCAACGCGCTGCGCAGCCCGCAGCGGGCCATCGTCCTGTTCGCCCACGACTTCCGCCTGCTGCATACCGTGGCGCCGGACCGGGTCCATCTCCTGGCCGACGGGCGCATCGTTCGTTCCGGCGGCCGGGAACTGGCGGGCGAGTTGGAAGGCAGCGGCTACGAGCCGGCCGGCGAGCTTCCCGAAGCGCTGCAGGTCCGCCCATGAGGCCGCGCCAGCCGGCCACCGCCAACGGCTATTTCGACGCCTTCGCGCGCGTCGCGCAGGTGCTGCCCGGCCACCAGCTGGGCTGGCTGCACCAGGCCCGCGAATCGGCCATCGAGCGCTTCGCCTGCATCGGCTTCCCGACCCCGCACGACGAGGACTGGAAATACACCAGCGTGGCGGCCATCGAAAACAGCCGCTTCAACGTCCTGCCCGGCCCTTGCCCGGACCCGCTGGCCGCGCGGGTCGCCAGCCATGCCCTGCCCGACGCCCACCTGCTGGTCTTCGTCAACGGCACCCTCGAACCCGGCCTGTGCCGGGTCGGGCGGCTGCGCACCGGGGTCGTGCTGAGCGGCCTGGGCTACATGCTTTCCGAATACCCGGGGCGCCTCGACGCATCGCTGCTGGTGGGCAGCGCCACGTCGGCCTTTGCCGATCTCAATCTCGCCTTCATGGGCGATGGCGCCTACATCCAGCTGCCCCGCGGCTGCGTGCTGAAGGCGCCGATCCAGCTCCTCTACATCGCCACCGAATCCAATCTCGCCATCCAGCCGCGCAACCTGGTGGTGGCCGCCGCCGACAGTTCGGCCTGCATTGTCGAACACCATGTCGCAATCCACGACGACAGCTATTTCACCAACGCGGTGACCGACATCGTGCTCGGCCCCGGCGCCACCATCGCGCATCACAAGCTGCAGCAGGAAAATGCCAGCGCCTTCCACATCGCCACCCTCGCCATCACCCAGGACGAAGGCAGCCAGTTCACGTCGACTTCGCTCGCGCTCGGCGCCCGCCTGGCGCGGGTCGGCATCGGCGTCAAGCTGCAGGGCGAGGGGGCCAGCTGCAGCCTGGACGGCCTCTACCTGGCCAATGGCCGCCAGCATGTCGATCACCACACGCGCATCGACCATCTGAAGCCCGGCTGTACCAGCCGGGAATACTACAAAGGCGTGCTCGACGACGCCGCGCGCGGGGTTTTCAACGGCCGCCTGGTGGTGCAGCCCGACGCCCGGGGCAGCGACGCCGCCCAGGCCAACCACGCCCTGCTGCTGTCCGACAACGCCGAAATCGACACCAAGCCGCAGCTCGAAATCTGGGCCGACGACATCCGCTGCCGGCAGGACGCCAGGGTCTCCCCGCTCGACGAGGAACAACTCTTCTATCTGCGCTCGCGCGGCATCGGCGAAATTTCGGCGCGCGCCCTGCTGGTCCGCGCTTTCGCCAGGGAAATCATCGAACGCATCGGACTGATGTCGTTGCAGGAACGTCTCGACGATCTGCTCCAGGGCAAGCTGACCCGCCACTGAGCCGGCCGGCGCCCATGGCATGGTTCGTTTTTGCATGCGACAGGCATGTAGGAAATATGTCACGCAAATCGACGCGCTTTCCGACAGCGATTCCGCCAATCGACGACAGATTCCGCGGCGCCGAATTCCTACACTGATGCCTGGGTTTCCGCCTGTGCCGACAGCGGCCGGCCCCCCCCATCCCACCCGGCCCTTCGATCCACTCGC
>DATGXM010000580.1:0-2650 GCA_035298985.1 Azonexus sp.
ATCAGGCCGCAGAAGGCGGTGATGCCGAGCAGGGCGGCCGAGCCGGTCAGCCGGTACACCAGCCAGGAGAGCGCCACCTGCTGTATCCACGAGCCGAGGATGGAGACCGCCTGGCCGGCGAAATAGAGGCGGAAATTGCGGTGGGCCAGGGCACGCATGCCGGCGGGCAGGCGGCGCCGTTCGGTGGTTTCGCTCATGCGGACATCGGCCAGTTCAAGCCCCGGCCAGCAGGAGCAGTGACAGCGCCGCCCCGAACAAGTAGGTGCCGAGCGCGCCAACGAACCGGGCCGGGTTTGGCTTGCCGAGGCTGGGCCAGGCAATCAGGCCGATGACCAGCAGGAAGCGACAGGTGGTGGCGGCGACGATCAGCCAGAGCGCCGTGGCGGACGGGCCGCGCCAGCCGAAATAGAGGAAGAGCACGGCCAGGAAGGGTGCGAATTCCGCCGTATTGGCGTGCGCCCGGATCATCCGGTTGAGCGGCGCATTCCTGTCCGGGGCCGGGCCGGCGCCGATGCGGGTACGAAACCGCAGGATCGAGACCGACAACCCGAGCAGGAAAAGCAGACAGCCCAGCGCGGCAGTGCAATAGAGGACGACAGGATGCATGAGCGGAACTTCCCAGAGTTCGAATCAGCGCGCAGCGCGCCGGTAGAGCAGGTAGCCGAGCAAGGATAGCGTCATGGTCACCACGATGACCCAGGCCATGGGCCGCCCGCTGCCATCGTGAGTGTAACTGACCGCCGCGCTTGCCCACATGCCGAAACCGAACTGGCTGGAGCCGAACAGCGCGGCGGCCGCCCCGGCATTCTGCGGATAGCGTGCCATGAGCAGGCCGACGCAATTGGCGCCGAGCAGGCCGGTCATGCTGACCACGACGAACAGGCCGCCGATCACGGCGGGCAACGCATCGCCGCTCGCCATCGCCACCCACAGCAACAGCGCCCCGGCAAAGCCGCTGGCACAGCCGACGCCGGCCATCGCGGCGGCGCCCCGGCTTTTCACCAGGCGGCTGTTGGCGTAGTTGGCGGCGAAGATGCCCAGCGCGTTGGCGGCGAACAGCGCGCCGTAGGTGGTCGGCGACAGTTGCTGCACAGCGATGAAGTAGAAGGGGCTGGCGGTGATGTAGGCGAACATCGCGGCGAAGGACATGCCGCCGGCCAGCAGCAGGCCAATGGCGACCGGATCGCAGGCCAGCCGGCCATAGGCAGCGAAGGCGGCAGCCAGCGACAACTCGCCGCGCCGCTCGGCCGGCAGGGTTTCCGGCAGCATGCGCCAGACGACACCGAGACTGAGCAGCCCCCAGGCCAGCACGGCGGCGAAGGTCCCACGCCAGCCGAAGCCGGCGAGCAGCGCGCTGCCGAGCAGCGGCGCGAGAAGCGGCGCAATGGCGGTCACCATCGCCATCAGCGACAGCTTGCGGATGGCTTCGGACGGCGAATAGACATCGCGCACCACGGCCCGCGCCAGCACTGACGCCGCGCCGCCGCCCAGCGCCTGGATGAAGCGGGCGACAATCAACTGCTCGACGGCGGTAGCCAGCAGACAGGCCAGGCTGGCCAGCGCAAACAGCGCAATGCCGGTCAGCATCACGGTACGCCGCCCGTAGCGGTCCGAGATCGGCCCGTAGAACAGCATGCCGACCGCAAAGCCGGCCAGGAAAACGGTGATCGACGACTGCACTGCCTCGGCCGACGCGCCCAATCCGGCAGCGATGGCCGGCAGGGCGGGCAGGTAGAGGTCGATGGCGAGCGGCCCGAAGGCGACCAGCGCGCCGAGCAGCAAAATGAAACGGCCCTCGCGGGCCGGTTCGATGGGGGAGGCTGTCATCGGCAGGAGTTGATGGAGGCCGTCATTCCCGCGTCGGCGGGAATCCAGAGATCTTCCACAGGTGTTGGGGCCACACCTGGATTCCCGCCTTCGCGGGAATGACGTGGTTTGTCGTTACAGGCCGCCCAGCGCCAGGTACTTGGTTTCCATGTACTCGTCCAGACCATGGCTGGAGCCTTCGCGGCCGATGCCCGACAGCTTGACGCCGCCGAACGGGGCGACTTCGGTCGAAATCAGGCCGGTATTGACGCCGACCATGCCGTATTCGAGCTGCTTCGAGACGCGCCAGACGCGGCCGTGGTCCTTGGAGAAGAAGTAGGCGGCGAGGCCGAATTCGGTGTCGTTGGCCATCTGCACGGCTTCGGCTTCGGTCTTGAAGCGGAACAGCGGGGCGACCGGCCCGAAGATTTCTTCCTTGGCGACGGCCATGCCGGTCGTCACGTCGGCCAGGATGGTCGGTTCGAACCAGGTGCGGCCCAGCGCGTGGCGCTTGCCGCCGGTCACCACGCGGGCGCCCTTGGCGGTGGCGTCCTGGACCAGCTCCTCGACCTTGTTGATGGCGGCATCGTCGATCAGCGGCCCTTGCGTGACGCCCTCCTCCATGCCGTTGCCGACCTTCAGACCGGCGACGGCGGCGGCCAGCTTGGTCGCGAAGGTTTCGTAGATACCGTCCTGGACCAGGAAACGGTTGGAACAGACGCAGGTCTGGCCGGCGTTGCGGTACTTGGAAGCAAGGGCACCGGCGACGGCGGCATCGACATCGGCGTCGTCGAACACGATGAAGGGGGCGTTGCCGCCCAGCTCCAGCGACACCTTCTTGATC
>DATGXM010000581.1:0-17216 GCA_035298985.1 Azonexus sp.
GGTAGGGGCTGCCAACGGCGTAGCCACCGGCCGGCTGGCTCACGTCAATGGCGTGGCCGACGTGGTGAATGACGGGTTGGCGAACAGCCGCAAGGCCATCATCCTGGTAAACGAGGCGGGCAGCACTTGGTACGTCTATCACCCGGAACTCACCGCCGGCAAGCTGCTGTACTTCACCACCAGCGCGGAGACCACCGATGCCACCATTAGCAGCGTCACGTCGTCTGGCTTCACCGTTGCCGCATCGCTGCCGACCGGCACTTACCGCTGGATCTCGATGGCCGAAAGCGAAGGCTTCCTGAAGCTGACGAAAACGGTTGGTAACGGGGCCGCCGATGGTTTCTCTGATTATGCCGCGCTTCAGCCCGCTGCTCTGTTCCAGAAGCCTATCAACGGTGTCGGCAACTGGTCGCTGTTCGACAACGCCCGCGACAAGCAGAACATCGCGTCCGGCTGGCTGATCCCCAACACGACCAGCGGCGAATCGACCCTGGCCGCTTTCGACCTGAACTCCAACGGGGTGAAGTGTCGTTATGCCGGCGGCTCAGACATCAACACCGCGGCCACGATCTACGCGCAGATCTTGATCGCTGCCTTCCCGTTCCGCTATGCCAATGCACGATAAAGGAAAACAACCATGTTTCAACTGAATGGCAAGAAAATCAGCATCGACCGCGACCTTACGATCGAGAAAGAAATTACCGTCGGCGAAGGCGATGACCAGACCAGCTACACCGACCAGGTCACCTATCCGGCGGCAAGTCTGCAGAACGCCGAACTGCGCGCGGAGTTGGGAATCGTTGAGGTTCTCGATCCTGTACGCCCGGATGATCGGCTTTTCTTCGTTACCGAAAATTTCGACGGGTCTTTCAGTGCCGAGCCGCGCCCGCGTGAGCAGGTCACTGCGCCTGTTTGGGAGTTGATCAAGTCCAAACGCGAAGGGGTCAAGGCGGGAGGCTTCAAGGTTGATGGCAAGTGGTTCCATAGCGATGCCGACAGCCGCACCCAGCACCTTGGTCTGAAAGACGAGGCGCGCGATGTCCTCGCTGCCGGCGGCACGGTTGCGACCCAGTTGGTGATCGACGGTGCGCCGGTGGTGTGGAAGACCATGGACGGCTCCTTTGTTCCCATTACCGTCCAAGTCGCTCTCTCCATCGTTGCGGCTGCCAAGGTCCTGGACAAGCGTGCATTTGCAGCGGCGGAAACCCATCGCCGCGCCATGGAAGCTGCGGCTAATCCGTTCGAATATGACTATTCGAAAGACTGGCCGAAGACCTACGCTGACACGCTGGCGGCACAGGGGTAGACATGTCCAGCATCCGCCTACTGTTCTCAACCTCGCACCATCCGATGAGCGCGGTGATCCGTGCTTGTACCTGGTCGCAGTGGTCGCATGTCGCCCTGGTCGATGGCGATGAGGTGATCGAGGCGACGGCGCTGGCCGGTGTTCGTCGTTGTCCGCTGATCCTGGCGGTGGCGCATGCCAAGCGTGGACAGGTCGTCGACCTGCCGTGCCGGGATCCGCGGGCGGTGATCGAGGCCGCTGCCTCGCAGCTCGGCAAGCCCTACGACTACACCGCCATCGTCGGTCTCGGGCTTCACCGCGACTGGCAGGAAGACGATGCCTGGTTCTGTTCCGAGCTGGTGGCGTGGTCGTTTGCGCAGGCAGGTGAGTCGCTTTTCCGTGGCGAGGTGTTGCGCCGGGTGACGCCGCAGCACCTGTGGATGCTGGCGCCGGCGCCACCGCCGCCTGACCTGACGTTCTTCGCCAACCTGGAAGGCCGCCCTGCGCGGCCTTCTTCTTTTTGATGGCCTCAAGGGAGATAACAAGAATGGCTGAACCCTCGACCTCCGCCGGCGTGAGCCTGACGGTGATTGCGGTTGCGTTGCTCGGGCCGATGTTTGGCCCGTATGCCCTCATCGTCTTTGCGGCCCTGGCCGGCGCCATGTGGCCGCTGTCGGCGGCGCGCACCGAGAGCATGCGGGATGGTGCCTGGCTCCTGATGCGGTGCACGCTGACGGCCGTCGTCCTGACGGTCTTTCTGGCAAACCTGCTCGAGCGCTTCTGGGAGATCCCGAAGCTCGAGACGCTGGGCCCGGTTGCCTTCCTGATTGGCGGCCTGGGTAACGGCTGGCGGCCGGTGCTGGATTCCATCGGCGAGGTTCTCAATGCGGTAGTCGTCCGCGCGCGAGGTCAGCAATGAAAGAGGCCATGTTGATACTTCACGAGCTGCTGTGCCTGATCCTGATCTTCACGGTTTTTTGCCGGGCGGTGCGGATGAACGATTCGGTGCGCATGGATGTGCGCCTGGCGTTCTTTCTGCTGGGCGCAGTGGCTTGCGTCGGTGTGCCGGCGCCGTTGATCTGGGGCTTCTATCCCAACCTGTTCACGCTGTTGCTCCTGGGTGGGATTGCCCTGGTGCAGATCGTCACCTCGAGGTATTGGCGCACAGGGGTTCCGCTGAGTTTCTATCGCCCGGATCGAATGCCGCGCCGGCGTGCCTCGGATGGAGAGGGGGCTATCCATGGTCACCCTTGATCAGCTAAAAAAGATCATCCCGCTCGCCGGCTCTCGCGCCGGCGTTTTCTTTGCTCCGCTGGTCTCGGCCATGGGGGAATACGGCATCGATACGCCGCTGCGCCAGGCTGCCTTTCTGGCCCAGATTGCGCACGAGTCCGGGAGCCTGCGTTACGTCGCCGAAATCGCTTCCGGATCGGCCTACGACGACCGGAAGGACCTGGGCAACACGCGGCCGGAGGCGATCGCCATCGCGAAGCGCTACGGCACCACGCCCGGGCGGTGGTGGAAGGGGCACGGGCTCATTCAGATCACCGGCTACGACAACCATCTGGCCTGTGGTGAGGCGCTCGGCCTGGGGCTGCTCAACAATCCCCGGCTGCTCGAGGCGCCCACCAACGCGGCGCGCTCTGCCGGTTGGTTCTGGAGCCAGCATGGCCTGAACAAGTGGGCAGATGCCGGCGATTTCGACGGCGTCAGCGACGTTATCAACCGCGGCCGGAAGACTGCAGCTGTGGGCGATGCCTACGGCTACAAAGAACGGCTCGCCTTCTACAAACGGGCCATGGAGGTGCTTTCGTGAATCTGATCCCTGAAGCCTACCGGGCGCTTGCCGGCGTAGTTGCGGCGCTGATTGTCATCGTCGGCCTTTATCTGCTCGGCCGGCACGATGGTGCGGCAGATGTTCGCGCCGACTGGAACAAGGAAAAGCTCGCGCTCACCCAGGCCGCCATTGAGGCCGACAAGCGGGCGCGTGATCAAGAACTATCCATGCAACACAAACTCAACGAGGCCCAGAATGCTGCGACTGAACGAGAGAAAGCGCTCCGCGCTGATTACGCTGCTGCCCATGCTGCTGCTCGCGGGCTGCGCGACACAGTTGCCGCCCTCCGTGGCCAGCTCGCCACAGCTTCCCCCGAAGCCTGCCGCGCGACAGCCGATGCCGCCCTTGCCGTATTCGGCGAGTGCGCAGATCGATATCGAGCGGTGGCAGAAGCAGCTGACGGCCACGCAAGCGACGTCGAAACCTTGACGGAAGCGTGGCCAGAATGACGGGGTGTGTGCAGACGTCTGCACGGTGTCGATAACCATCAAAAGCGGGCGGGTGATACTTCGGTGTCACCCGCCCGCTTTTTGTCGTTTACGGCTCGGATTCGTCTCCGCAACCGTCGTCCAGGCTACGGCTGGATAAGGCTTTCGGGAGCTGGTTTTGCCCATGGTTGCGGAGATAAAGTCAGCATAAGGCGTTGATTTGGAGTAAATCCGCAGAGAACTTGAAAACCGGCGTGCTGAAAAGCATCGTGAGTTCGAATCTCACCGGACCCGCCAAATTCTCTCAGAGATCGAGAAAATCCCCGACTTCGGTCGAACGCGCCATCGTGTCGGCGTATCCCAGGTCGATCAGCGCCTGGGTGTAGGGCTTCTCGAACAGCAGGTAGCTGGTCAGCGTCCCGCTGCGCCGGCTCATTCCCCCGATACCTCCGAGCATCATCTTGATTGCCCAGGGCAGGGTATGGGCATGCTCGACGGCAATGCGTTCGAGGCGCTCGGAAGGTGAAATGATCAGCGAGCGGATGGGGCGCAAGGGGATGTCGCTGTTGGCTCGGATATCGGACGGGATGGCATTGAGCGTCCGGTTGATGCGCTGCATGCGCTCGATATCCACGGCCAGGCTGTCGAGAAAAATGGTGGACAGGGCGTGGCCGGCGATCTGGGCGAGCGATGGATGGCTGTCGACGCGTCGCCGGTCCTGGTGTTCGTTCCGGCGTCCGGCACCGACGATCAGGATGCGTTCGGCCCCCAGGTGGATGGCCGGAGAAATGGGTGCCAGCTGGCGCATCGAGCCGTCGCCGAAGTATTCCCGGTGGATCTTGGTGGCCGGGAATATGAAGGGGATGGCGCTGGAGGCGAGCAGGTGATCGACGGTGATCTGGGCGCGGATGCCGATGCGCTGCACCCGGCGCCACGGTTCGGCGCTCGCGTGGCCTTGGAAGAAATTGATGTTGTCGCCGGATTCGTAGCCGGAAGCGGATACGCTGACCGCGTGCAGGGCGCCTTTGGCGATCGAGTGGGCGATACCGCGGAAATCGAGATGCTGGCTCAGCAACTGGCGTAGCGGCGCGTTGTCGAGAACCGAGCGCGGCGGATTACGGAACAGCCAGCCCATGGTCAGGGCCGTCAGCCAGTGGGTGGCGGACAGGCCGATGCCGACCGGGTCGGCCCGGTAGATATGGTCGGCGTGCATGTTGCGCCAGAAGGTGGCGAGCACGGACACCGCTTTGCTGAAGTTGTCGGCCAGGCAGGCGATGCTGGTGACGTTGATGGCTCCGGCCGAGGTGCCGCACAGGATGGGAAAGGGGTTGTGCCGCCGGTTGCTGGACAGTTTGGCGACGGCGAGCAGGACGCCGACCTGATAGGCGGCCCGGGCACCGCCGCCGGTGAGGACGAGGGCGGTCTTGCCCTTGGCGTCCGGCGTTGCGTTCATTACGCCTTGCCCCTCGGCAAGTCGAGTTTCATTGTGCGGCGCTTGCTGGTCTTATTCCGCATGTCCCCTCCGGAGCACCTGATCAGGCAGGTGCTGTTTTGCCGCAGTATAGAGGGGGCGTCGTGTTGACTCAATCGGTAGCCGGGCGCAGCGCGTCGGCCCAGCAGTTGGGCGTTTCGTAGAGCCTGACCTGTTGCAGGTGCAGATGATTGCCGTAGGTGTCGCGATACACCGCGTCGAGGCGCTCGAAGGCCAGGCGGGCCAGGTTTTCGGCGGTCGGGATGCAGTCGAGCAGGACCGTCTTGTGCTCGGGTAAGGTGGCCAGGAAATCGACCACGGCCTTGTCGCCCACGAAGGCGAGGAAGGCGTGATCCCAGGCGTCGACCAGGTGCAGTTTGGCGAGATCCTTGACCTGCGAGAAATCCATCACCATGCCGTTGGCGGCATCGCCGGCCTTGTTGATGATGTCGCCGGCGAGGGTGATCTCGATGACGTAGCGGTGCCCGTGCAGGTGACGGCACTGGCTTTTGTGGTCGGGGATGCGGTGCCCGGCATCGAATTCGAGGCGGCGGGTAATCAACATGGTGTAGTGCTCGACAAGGCGGTCGCGGATTATACAATGCGCCATGCTTACCACCGATGATCACCGCCGGGACAGTGCCGGCCTGCTCTATGTGTATCCCGTCGTGTCGCGCCGCGCCGGCGGGGTGTCGATCGGCATCAATCTCAATCCCAATAACGCCTGCAACTGGGCCTGCCTGTATTGCCAGGTCGACAAACTGACGCGGGGGGGGGCACCACCGCTCGATCTGCCGCGCCTGGAGCGGGAGCTGGAGGTTTTTCTCCACGATGTGCTGCACGGCGATTTCATGGCCCGTCAGGTGCCGGCGGAGGCGCGCCACCTGATGGATGTGGCCTTTTCCGGCAATGGCGAGCCAACGAGCGCGGCGGAGTTTCCCGAAGCGATAGCCACCGTGTGTGGCGTACTCGAGCGTTTCGGACTACAGGGAAAGCTGCCGGTCCGGCTGATTACCAACGGCAGCTTGCTGCACCGTCAGAATGTGCAGTCCGGTATCCGACGGCTGGCCGAGTTCGGCTGCGAAGTCTGGTTCAAGGTGGACCGGGCGCTCGATGCCGAGGTGGCTGAAATCAACGGCGTTCCCGGCGGGCAGGAGAGGGTGGTGAAAAACCTGCAGCTATGCGCCGGCCTGGCCCCAACCTGGGTGCAGACCTGCTGGTTCAGTCTGGATGGCAAGGTGCCGTCGCCGGAATCGCGGCAAGCCTATTGCGATTTGCTGCACCAGGCGTCCGGCAAACTGCAGGGCGTGCATCTCTACGGCCTGGCCCGGCCGTCGCAGCAACCTGCCGCGCCCCGCCTCGCAGCGGTGACGCCGGAGGAACTGACCGCCTTCGGGCGTCAGATCGAAAAAGAAACGGGCATCCGGGTTGTTGTTTCCCCGTAATGCCCGTTGATGCTGGCCTTGCCCTGTTGCCAGGGCAAAATCAGGCTACCTTCTTGGCGTGGCTGCGTGCCGACTTCTTCAGGGACTTGAACAGTTCCGGTTCCTGAGACTTCAGGTACTCGACCACTTCCCAGTCGTCACGCTTGATGCTCTTGATGTCGACCTGTTCGACGTGCACCAGGCGCAGCAGTTCGCGGACCGGCTTCGGCATGTTGCGGCCGCTCTCGTAACGGGAACCGCCACTCTGCGTCACGCCCAGCGTGGACCAGAATTGTTGCTGGTTCAGACCGAGCTTGCGACGAATTTCGCGGGCGTCGATTTTTTCGATAGTCTTGACAGTGCTCATATCCATTCTCCATACGCTAACGTAATTGAGTTACCCAAGCATCGTAGCGAGATATGACTTAGGTAATATGGCTAAGTATATATATGCCTATGACGTTATGCAAGTTCAAAATTAATTAAATTTGCTAAATACGCCGATGGTTTTTTTGATGCCAGACGAGATTCTGGTTGCCGTTAGACGCTCGGCGAGCGGTGAGCGTTCTTTCAGAATTTGCAGGGATGTTCTAAGATCGTTCGCATCAATCATTCGTCAAGTCTGGAGAACAGCATGCAGGTTCGGGAAATCCTCCGCGTCAAGGGCGGGGCGCTGTATACGGTCACGCCACAACAGGCGCTGGCGGTTGCCATCGACTCCATGGCGGATCTCGATGTCGGCTCGCTGGTCGTGATGGATGGCGGCAAGATGGTCGGCATGCTGACTTTCCGAGAAGTGCTCATGGCCCTCCGTAAGCATGGTTCCACTCCGGCAGGCCTGACGGTCGGCGACGTGATGGTCAAGGACCCGGTTACTGTCTTTCCGGCGATGGAAGTGAACGAACTGCGTGGCCTGATGATCGAGAAGCGCTCGCGCTACCTGCCGGTGGTTGAGGGCGGTACGCTGATGGGCGTCATTTCCTTCCTCGATGTGGCCAAGGCCGTGCTCGAGGAACAGAGTTTCGAAAACAAGATGCTGAAGAGCTATATCAAGAACTGGCCGGGCGAAACGGCCGCGCCGTGAGCTCGTTTGTCGGTTGATGCAGGGCGGCGGTGGCCGCCCTTGTGCTTTATGGGCGGCAAAAACGGGGATGTTGCAGGCGTGATAAACTGCTGCGTTTCCAAAGCATCCAAGTCTCCCCATGTCCGGCAATACTTTTGGCACCCTGTTTACCGTTACCTCATTCGGCGAGTCGCATGGCCCGGCTATCGGCTGCGTCGTCGACGGCTGTCCGCCCGGGCTGGCCTTGTGCGAAGGGGATATCCAGGCCGAACTGGATAGGCGCAAGCCGGGTACGTCGCGTCATGTGACGCAGCGCCGTGAGCCGGATACGGTCGAGATTCTGTCCGGTGTCTTCGAAGGTAAGACGACGGGTACGCCGATCGGCCTGCTGATCCGCAACCAGGACCAGCGCAGCAAGGACTACGGCAACATTGCCGAGACTTTCCGCCCGGGGCATGCCGACTACACCTATACGCAAAAATACGGCTTTCGCGACTATCGCGGTGGTGGCCGTTCGTCGGCGCGCGAAACGGCGGTCCGCGTGGCTGCCGGGGCGATTGCCCGCAAGTGGCTGAACGAGCGTTATGGCGTGACGATACGCGGCTGGATGTCGGCCCTGGGCGAGATCGATATTCCCTTCGTGTCGGTCGATGACATCGACGGCAACGCCTTCTTTGCCCCCAGTGCTGCCATCGTGCCGGAACTGGAAAGCTACATGGACAACCTGCGCAAGTCGCTGGATTCCGTGGGGGCCAGGATTACCGTCACCGCCACCGGCGTGCCACCGGGCTGGGGCGAGCCGGTGTATGACCGGCTGGATGCCGAGATCGCCTACGCGATGATGGGCATCAACGCCGTCAAGGGCGTCGAGATCGGTGCCGGCTTTGCCTCGGTGGCGCAGAAGGGCAGCCAGCACGGCGACGAAATGACGCCGCAGGGCTTCGCCAGCAATCATGCGGGCGGGGTGCTGGGGGGGATTTCGACCGGCCAGGAAATTGTCGTCAACATGGCGATCAAGCCGACCTCGTCCATCGCCCAGGCGCGCCGCTCGGTCGATACCGAGGGCAATCCGATCGAAGTGGCGACCCAGGGGCGTCACGATCCGTGCGTCGGTATCCGCGCAACGCCGATAGCCGAAGCGATGCTGGCCCTGGTGCTGATCGACCATGCCTTGCGCCATCGCGCCCAGTGCGGCGATGTCGTCTGCCAGACGCCGCGCATTCCGGGCAAAATCGCGTAATATTTGTCGCACTTGGCCGCTCGCCGGGCGGTTTGTTGTTACGGGGGGAAATATGCAAGTCGATCACCACGATCTCCATCAGGACTTTCCGGAATTCAACGAAGCGATTCAGGTGCTGAAGGCGGGCAATGCCCACTTCGCCCGCTTGTTCGCCAGCTATACGCGCCTGACCGGTAAGGTCGAGGATCTCGAAGAGCACGACATGCCGGTCGCCGACTTCACCATGGAAGACATGAAGAAGCAGCGCGTCAAATTGAAGGACGAGCTGTACCACATGCTGCTCGCCTTCCGCGCCGGCCAGCAATACGCCAAGGCCTGATCGGCATCTAGCTGCGCCATGGGCATCCGGTAGAATTGCCGGATGCACCTTCTGCCCTACTGGCGCCTCTCGGGCTACTACTTCTTCTATTTCGCCTTCATCGGCGCTTTTTCGCCCTATTTCGGGCTCTATCTGCAGTCGCTGAGTTTTTCTGCCTGGGACATCGGACTGCTGATGTCGCAGATGCAGTTGATGCGCCTGTTCGGCCCCAATCTGTGGGGCTGGCTGGCTGACCATTTCGGCCACCGTCTGGCCATCATCCGCTTGGCGGGTGGCATCGGACTCGCCGGCTTCACCGCCTTCTTCTGGCTCGACAAGCTGCCCGCCATGCTGGTCGCCATGGCGGTGCTGGCCTTCTTCTGGAGCGCGGCGCTGCCGCTGGTCGAAACCCTGACCTTCGATCACCTGCGCGAAGAGCGTGGACGCTACAGTCGCATTCGTCTGTGGGGGTCGGTCGGCTTCATCGTGGCGGTCATGGCGACCGGCGCGCTGCTCGATATTGCCCCGCCGTCCAGCGTGCTGTGGGTGTGCTGGACCATCCTGCTCGGCATCCTCGCCTACGCGTTGACCTTGCCCGAAGCGCCGCCGGCAAACCAAGTCTGCGGCGGACAGCCGATGGGCGACATCCTGCGCCAGCCGAAGGTCATGGCCCTGATGGCAGCCTGTTTCGCCATGTCGGCGGCGCATGGCGCGTTCTACGTCTTCTACTCCATCCATCTCAATGCTCATGGCTACAGCAAGACCGGGGTCGGCCTGTTGTGGTCGCTCGGCGTGGTCGCCGAAATTGCTGTCTTCATATTCATGGCCCGGCTGTCCAAGCGTTTTTCGTTGCGCGGCATCCTGCTCGCCTGCTTCGCGGCGGCCGTGCTGCGTTTCCTGCTGATGGGCTGGGGCGTCGAATCGGTGGCCATCATGATCGTCGTGCAGCTGCTGCACGGGCTGACCTTCGGGGCCTATCACGCCTCGGCCATCGCGGCGGTCAACCAGTGGTTTCCGGGCAAGGTCCAGGGCCGGGGGCAGGCGCTCTATTCGAGCCTGTCCTTCGGTGCCGGTGGCCTGCTCGGGGCGCTGGTGAGCGGCCGAACCTGGGATTGGCTGGGCTCTGGCTGGACTTTTACCCTCGGTTCGCTGTTTGCCTTGATCGGCTGGCTGCTGATTTGGGGCTGGGTTCGAGACGAGGCCGGCGGGCTTGTCGCCGAGAGCGGAAAAAACAGCGATCCTGTGCAATAATTCAACGTTTTACGGCTCACTTTTCCTTTCATGTCGAAGACCCTTTACGACAAGCTCTGGGAGAACCATGTCGTCCACCAGGAAGCGGACGGTACGGCACTTCTCTACATCGATCGTCACCTGGTCCACGAAGTGACCAGCCCGCAGGCTTTCGAAGGCCTCAAGCTGGCCGGCCGCAAGCCGTGGCGCGTTTCGTCCATCGTGTCGACACCGGACCACAACACGCCGACCGACCACTGGGACGAAGGTATCAAGGACCCGATCTCGCGCCTGCAGGTCGAGACGCTCGACGCCAATATCCGTGAAGTCGGCGCTCTGGCCTATTTCCCGTTCAAGGATCCGCGCATGGGCATTCTCCATGTCGTCGGTCCGGAAAACGGCGCCACGCTGCCCGGCATGACCGTCGTCTGCGGCGATTCGCATACCTCGACGCACGGCGCCTTCGCCTGCATGGCGCACGGTATCGGCACCTCGGAAGTCGAGCACGTGCTGGCCACCCAGTGCCTGGTGCAGAAAAAATCGAAGACCATGCTGGTCGCCGTCGAGGGCAAGCTCGGCAAGGGGGTCACCGCCAAGGATGTGGCGCTGGCCATCATCGGTACCATTGGCACGGCCGGCGGCACGGGCTACGCCATCGAGTTCGGCGGCAGCGCCATCCGCAGCCTGAGCATGGAAGGGCGCATGACCCTGTGCAACATGGCCATCGAAGGCGGCGCCCGCCTGGGCTTCGTCGCCGTCGACGACACCACGATCAATTACCTGAAGGGCCGTCCCTTCTCGCCGACCGGCGAAACCTGGGACCGGGCTGTGGCCTACTGGCGTACCCTGCATTCCGATGCCGGCGCCCAGTTCGACCGCGTGGTGACCCTGAAGGCCGAGGACATCCGCCCGCAGGTGACCTGGGGCACCTCGCCCGAAATGGTCGTCCCGGTCGATGCCATCGTCCCTGACCCGGCCAAGGAAGCCGATCCGGTCAAGCGCGACGGCATGGAGCGCGCCCTGCAGTACATGGGCCTGAATCCGAATACGCCGATCCAGAATATCGCCATCGACAAGGTTTTCATCGGTTCCTGCACCAACTCCCGTATCGAGGACTTGCGCGAAGCCGCTGCGGTGCTCAAGGGGCGCCATGTCGCGGCCAACGTCAAACTTGCCCTGGCGGTTCCGGGCTCCGGTCTGGTCAAGCGCCAGGCCGAGGCCGAGGGGCTGGACAAGGTCTTCGTCGCCGCCGGTTTCGAGTGGCGCGAGCCGGGCTGCTCGATGTGTCTGGCCATGAACGCCGACCGTCTGGAACCGGGCGAGCGTTGCGCCTCGACGTCGAACCGCAATTTCGAAGGCCGCCAGGGTCCGGGTGGCCGCACGCACCTGGTCAGCCCCGCGATGGCGGCGGCGGCGGCCATCGCCGGCCGTTTTGCGGACGTTCGCGACGTCCTGTAGGCGATGAGCGGTACGCGTTTCGCTCTGGTCGTGCTGCTGGCGGTTTTTTCCGCCGCCTGCAACACGGCGCAGGGCGTCAAGAAGGATGTGGCAATCGGTGCCGAGAAGGCCGGTGAAGCCCTGCAAAAAGGGGGCGAGGCGGTCGGCGAGGCGCTGAACAAGACAGGTGAAGTCGTCGGCGGAGCCATCAAGAAGGGTGGCGATGCCGTGCAGAAGGTGGTGGAGTAATGGATAAATTCGTTCGTCTGGAAGGCCTGGTGGCACCGCTCGACCGTAGCAACGTCGATACCGATGCAATCATTCCGAAGCAGTTCCTGAAGTCGATCAAGCGTTCCGGTTTTGGGCCGAACGCCTTCGACGAGTGGCGTTACATGGATGTCGGTCAGCCCGGGCAGGATAATTCGCAACGGCCGAAGAATCCGAATTTCGTGCTCAATCAGCCGCGCTACCAGGGTGCCGAGGTGCTGCTCACCCGCGCCAATTTCGGCTGCGGCAGCTCGCGCGAACACGCGCCGTGGGCCCTGCTCGATTTCGGCTTCAAGGCCATCATCGCCGAGTCCTTTGCCGACATCTTCTTCAACAACTGCTTCAAGAACGGCATCCTGCCCATTGTGCTGCCGGCCGCCGAAATCGAGGCGCTGTTCCAGCAGATCGAAGCGACCCCTGGCTACAAGCTGGTGGTCGACCTGCCGGCGCAAGTCGTGGTGCGTCCCGATGGCCATGGCATTCCGTTCCAGATCGATGCCTTCCGCAAGGAATGCCTGCTCAATGGCTGGGACGATATCGGCCTGACCCTGCGCCATGCCGAAAAGATCCGCGAATTCGAGGCCAAGCGCCGCGTCGAACAGCCGTGGCTGTTCTCCTGATATAAGGAAGAAAAATGAAGATTTGTGTTTTGCCGGGTGACGGCATCGGTCCGGAGATCATGGCGGAAGCAGTCCGCGTCCTGAAGGCGCTGGATCTTAAATTCGAACTCGAAGAAGGGCTGCTCGGTGGCGGTGCCGTCGATGCCACGGGTACCCCGTATCCGGAAGCGACCAAGAAGCTGACGGCCGAAGCCGACGCCATCCTGCTCGGCGCCGTCGGTGGTCCGAAGTGGGATACCCTGGCCCGCGAGCTGCGCCCGGAACGCGGCCTGCTCGGCATCCGCAAGGATCTGTCGCTGTTCGCCAACCTGCGGCCGGCCATTCTGTATCCGGAACTGGCCAATGCCTCAACCCTGAAGCCGGAAGTCGTCGCCGGGCTGGATATCCTGATCGTCCGCGAACTGACCGGCGACATCTACTTCGGCCAGCCGCGCGGCATTCGCGAGGAAAACGGCGAGCGCGTCGGTTTTAACACCATGGTGTATAGCGAATCGGAAGTTCGCCGCATCGGCCACGTCGCCTTCCAGGCAGCGCAGAAGCGCAACAAGAAGCTGTGCTCGGTGGACAAGATGAACGTGCTGGAAACCACCCAGCTGTGGCGCGACGTGATGATCGAAGTGAGCAAGGATTATCCGGATGTCGAACTCAGCCACATGCTGGTCGACAATGCCGCGATGCAGCTGGTGCGGGCGCCGAAGCAGTTCGACGTGATGGTCACCGGCAACATGTTCGGCGACATCCTGTCCGACGAGGCCTCAATGCTGACCGGTTCCATCGGCATGCTGCCATCGGCCTCGCTCGATGCCAACAACAAGGGTATGTACGAGCCGTCGCATGGATCGGCGCCGGACATCGCCGGCAAGGGGGTGGCCAATCCGCTGGCCACCATCCTGTCGGCCGCGATGATGCTGCGCTATACCTTCAACCTGGAAGAGCAGGCCCAGCGCGTCGAAAATGCGGTCAAGAAGGTGCTGGCCCAAGGCTATCGTACCGGTGATATTTACGAGCGCGGCACCAACAAGGTTGGCACCAAGGAAATGGGCGACGCCGTGCTCGCTGCATTGGCGTAAACCGAAACGCGCGTTCGCGCGTTAAATACAGGTTCTATTCGGAGAGTAAGTCATGAAGAAGGTTGGTCTGGTCGGTTGGCGTGGCATGGTCGGTTCCGTGCTGATGCAGCGTATGGTCGAAGAGGGTGATTTCGCCCACATCGATCCGGTGTATTTCTCCACTTCGGCTGCCGGTGGCAAGGCTCCGGCATTCGGCGGCAAGGAAGCTTCGCTGGCGCTGCAGAACGCATCCGATATCGATGCGCTGAAGGCGTGTGAAATCATTATTACGTGCCAGGGCGGCGACTACACCAAGGAAGTCTTTCCCAAGCTGCGCGCCACCGGCTGGAACGGCCACTGGATCGACGCCGCCTCGGCGCTGCGCATGGCTGACGACGCCGTGATCATCCTTGATCCGGTCAACATGAACGTGATCAAGGACTCCCTCGCCAAGGGTGGCAAGAACTGGATCGGCGGCAACTGTACCGTTTCCCTGATGCTGATGGGCCTCGGCGGCCTGTTCCAGAACGACCTGATCGAGTGGGCCACCTCGATGACCTACCAGGCCGCTTCCGGTGCTGGAGCCCAGAACATGCGCGAATTGATCGCCCAGATGGGGACCATCCACGCTTCCGTCGCCGACCTGCTGGCTGACCCGGCTTCCGCCATTCTCGACATCGACCGCAAGGTGGCCGAGACCATCCGTTCGGATGCCTTCCCGAAGAAGAACTTCCGCAACACCCCGCTCGCCGGTTCGCTCATCCCGTGGATCGACGTGCCGGTCGAAGGCGGGCAGTCCAAGGAAGAATGGAAGGGCGGCGCCGAATGCAACAAGATCCTCGGCCGTCCGGCTTTCAAGACCGCCGGCTCGATCCCCATCGACGGCCTCTGTGTCCGTATCGGCGCCATGCGCTGCCACTCGCAAGCGCTGACCATCAAGCTGAAGAAGGATGTGCCGCTCGACGAGATCAGCGATATGCTGGCCAAGGCCAACCCGTGGGCCAAGGTCGTGCCGAACGATCGTGAAATCTCCGAGCGCGAACTGACCCCGGCTGCCGTTACCGGCACGCTGACCGTGCCGGTCGGCCGTCTGCACAAGATGGCGATGGGGCCGGAATACCTGGCCGCCTTCACATGTGGCGACCAGCTGCTGTGGGGCGCCGCCGAGCCGCTGCGCCGCATGCTGCGTATCCTGCTCGACGCCTGATCAGGCGTCGAGCTGGCACCTAAAAACCGGGGTTTCGACCCCGGTTTTTTATTTGTTGGGGATATGCCAAAAGGGCAAGAATGAGAAGCAGGTTTAGCTTGCATTGCTAAGTCCATGATGTTAATTTGAAAGTCCCAAATTCAACACTCAGGGTTTCGCTGTGACCGAAACTAAACACACCCACTTCAAAAAGCGTGCGGTAGCACTGGCCGTCGCTTCGTGCCTGTCGCTTGCGCCGTGGTTTGCGGAGGCGGCGGGCCTGGGCAAGCTGACCGTCCTGTCCGGCCTGGGGCAACCTTTGCGGGCGGAGCTCGACATCGGCGCAGCGAAGGATGAACTGGCCGGAATGACCGCGCGTCTCGCGCCGCAGGATGCCTTCAAGCAGGCCGGTGTCGATTTCGCCAGCGTATTGCTGGATTTGCGCTTCTCGGTGGAAAAACGTCCGGGTGGACAGGCGGTAGTTAAAGTCACCTCGTCACGGCCGATCAACGAACCCTTCCTCGACATGCTGGTCGAGCTGAACTGGCCGGCCGGTCGCCTGGTCCGCGAATACACCTTCCTCCTCGACCCGCCGGAAATTGCCGCCAAGCAGACGGCGCGGCCGGTTGCCGAGGCGCGTGTCGTGGAAACGGTGCGCGGTGGCGGAGCCGCGGAGGAGCGGCCGGCGGCGCCACCTAGGGCGGCATCGCGCCCGGCGCCGCAACCCAAGGTCGCTGCGGAAACGAAGCCCAAACCCGAGGCTGAGGCCGGAAATGCCCGCGTGGTCCGGCCGGGTGAAACGCTGCGCAAGATCGCCGATGAAACGAAATACGACGGTGTCTCGCTCGAGCAGATGCTGGTCGGATTGTTCCAGAGCAACCCCGATGCGTTCATCGGCCAGAACGTCAATCGCCTGAAGGCCGGAGCCATTCTCAACGTGCCGGAGAAGTCGGCCGTCGAATCAGTGTCGCCGGCTGAAGCCAGGAAGATTTATGTCGCCCAGACCGGCGACTGGAACAACTACCGTCAGAAACTGGCGGCATCGACCGCCAAGACGCCGGCCAAGGCCGACGAGGGCAGCGCGCAGTCCAGTTCGGGCAAGATCACCGCCAAGGTCGAGGAGAAGGCGGCACCGGCCGAGCAGGCCAAGGACCAGGTCAAGGTTGCCCGCACCGATGCGGCCGCGAAAGGTGCTGCATCGGCCAAGGCGGCTGAAACGGCAGAACAGCTCGCCAAGGAAAAAGCCCTCAAGGATGCCCAGGAGCGCATGGCGGTGCTCGAGAAGAACGTCAATGAGTTGCAGAAGCTGCTGGAGATGAAGAACCAGAAGCTCGCCGAATTGCAGCAGCCGCCCAAGAAGGAAGAGCCGAAACCGGCAAGCAAGCCGGTCGAGGCGCCAAAGGCTGTCGAGGCACCCAAGGCTGTCGAGGCACCCAAGGCCGTCGAGCCGCCGAAGGTTGCCGAACCGCCCAAGGCTGCGGAGGACCCGAAACCGGCCGAGCCGCCGAAGCCAGCCGAGGTGAAACCGGCCGAGCCGCCCAGGGCTGAGGCGCCGAAGCCCGATGAGAAGCCGAAAGCGGTGACGCCGCCGGCGCCGGCTCCGGTCGAGGAACCGGGCATCGTCGATTCGTTGCTGGAAGATCCGCTGCCCTTGGCGGGTGGCGGCATCCTGGCCTTGCTGGCCGGCTATTTGCTGCTCAAGCGGCGCCGCTCGCAAAGCGCTTCGCTGGAAACCACCGCGGCGCCGATGCCGTCCAGCCTGGGACCCAATTCCGTATTCCGCATGACCGGCGGGCAGAGCGTCGATACCGGCAATACCCCCCCGCAGACGGGCGAGTTCAGCCAGACCGGCCCGGGCACGATCGACACCGATGAAGTGGATCCAGTCGCCGAAGCCGATGTTTATATGGCTTACGGTCGCGATACCCAGGCCGAAGAGATTCTGCTTGAAGCACTGCAGAAGGATCCGCAGCGCACCGCCATTCATGCCAAGCTGCTGGAGATCTATGCCAATCGCCGCAGCCTGAAACAGTTCGAAACCCTGGCCAGCGAGTTGTATGCCCAGACGGCGGGCGTCGGCGCCGACTGGGAGAAGGTGGCTGCGCTCGGTGCCAGTCTGGATCCCAGCAATCCACTCTACAACCCGTCCGGAGCACAGGAATTGCCACCGACTCCTGATGGCGAGCTAACCGCTGGCGCTGACCTGCTGTCGATGCCGGAAATGCCAGCCGAGGAGCCGGCAGCCGAGGCGGCTGAAGTACCGCTGCCCGAAGTCGGATTCGCCGACGGCATCGAGCGGGATACGATGGTGCTGCCACCGGAGCCGGCCGAAGCGCCGGTCGAGGCCGTTGCCGATAGCGAACCGGTGGCACTGGCGGACA
>DATGXM010000582.1:0-3165 GCA_035298985.1 Azonexus sp.
AAGGACAGCCGCCACAGCTGAAGCAGCGCCGAATTGGCCGACAATGCGACGGTAGTCAACAATCGGACCGTTGAAATTGCTTTGCTGAACGAAATCCGCCAACTGCCCGGCAGCCTGAGTGTAGTTGCCAGCCGGCAACCCCGCCATTATCGCACCGAAATCTCGACCAACACCTTCCGGCCCGCCAAGACGCCCGACTAAACGCACCATAAAGTCTTGATCAATACCAAATCGATACTCCAGCAAATCAACCGTGGCCCCAGAGAGATCGCTTCCGCGTTCGAGCAACAGAGCACCGCCTCCGTCCCCAAGATCATCCACGGCACCCACGGACCCATCAAACAGCGGCGACAGGCACGGCTGGGCTTCGTCCACACCCACCAACAATGTGGGACCGGTATCGGGATGTGTCAGCAGGTCAGCGGCCAACAAGGCTTGCTCAAATGACCAGTCTCCGCCGGAAGTGGTCACATTGGCGCCTCTGGAATCAAGATGCATTGCGATTTGCCCAGCGGGGGCATTGTGTACCGATCCGATGAAATCAGTCGGCGACGGAAACTGCTGGTTGGTTTCGAACAACCGGTGAAGAAAATCGTGGGTCTCGGAGAGTGCTCCCCAGGCTGTACCGAGACTGACGGCAACAGGTTGGCGCACATCGGGCCTGGATCGGCATGTGTGATTGGCTAAAGCCAATGCCAGTTTGGGCAACCGTTTGAGGCGCCGGATCGTTCTCGGCGGCAAACCTTCAGTTACCCTGCCGTCGTCCAGACAGCCGTTGCAAGCGCGGCCGGCGCTAAACGATTCCCAGGTTTCCTGAGTATGGCCGGCTCCTGTCAGGCATGCCGCCGCAGTCACAATCAAGGGGGGACGGGGTTGTTTCGGGACGTCGCTGCTCGGATTGCGAGCAGTGCCGATAGCCAAAGCCGCGTTATTGCCACCAAATCCGAACGAATTGGAGAGCACCGTCTTGATTGATGCCTGCGTTGGCGTGGTCACCGGCGCCTTACTCAGTGCCGGATCAATATTCTGAAAACCAACGTTTGCTGGCACGATACATGTGTCGATAGCGATAGCGGCCACCACGGCTTCGATAGCCCCAGCCGCGGCCAGGGCATGGCCCGTAGCCCCCTTGATCGAGGAAAGCAGCGGGAGGGAATCTCCGAAAAGTGCCTTGATGGCGTTAATCTCAGCAAGGTCATTGTCCGTTGTGCCGGTGCCGTGCAGGTTGATATAATCGATGTCTGCGGGTTCCAGTCCAGCGTCCGCCAGGGCCGCACGCATGGCGGCAACCGCCCCCTTCCCGTCGGGCCGGGGAGCAGCCGGGTGGTAGGCATCGCATGACAGGCCGGCTCCGAGCAATTGGAGAGCGTCTTTTCCCGGTGGTTCAGTAGTCAGCAGCAGTAGACCCGCCCCTTCGGCCACGGAGAGGCCGCGCCGGTCGCGGTCCAGAGGGCGCGCTCCGACTGGATCGATCAACTGTAACGAATTGAAACCGAAATATGTCAGCCGACAAAGGCTGTCCACGCCTCCGGCCAGCACTCTCCGGGCCTTGCCGCTCCGCAGCATTTCCATGGCCAGTATAAGGGCCAGCGCACCCGAGGAACAAGCGGTAGAGACGGTAATCAGTGGACCGCTGCACCCGAAACGCCTAGCCAGATCTTCGGCAACAGTTCCTACTCCATGATAGCGATAGCCGTCGGGGGCGGCGACATTCTTTTCGAGAAGCTCTTCAGTGGTAAGGATGCCGCCGGTGGTAGTGCCGATCACTATGGCATCAGGGACAAGGCTGGTGGTTGCGAGAATTTGGTCGGCAGCAATCCGGGCCAGACGATGGGTGCGCGGCAGCGGATAAGCCGAATCGCTCTCCAGATTCACTTCTCCTACAGCCGGTGGCACATCTGCCGTAAGACCAAACAGGGTGAGGGGCCGCAAGGCGCATTGTGCTTGTCTCAGGGCCTCAGCCGTATCGGCCACGCCACATCCCATCGGACTGACAATACCCATGCCTGAGATATATATTGGCGCACCACTCAACCTGCGTACCTCGGCGACTGCTCCATGATATAAGAGGCTAGGCTGCGCAGTGAGGCAAACACCTTGAAACCCAGCTCCTTGTTATCAATGACTACCCCATAATCCTTATTGAGCATGATGACGAGCTCAAGTGTATCGATCGAATCTATGCCAAGCTCACCACCCACCAGTTGACCATCCAACGGAATATCGTCGGGAGTAACATCCGGCAGATTCAGAATTTCGACTATCTTGACTTTCAGCGTTTCGATCAAATCTTCAAGACGAGAACCCGAATCTGTAGTGCCTACTGCCATGATCGTGATATCCATTTCATTTTGATTTATAACAAGCGTACACAGTGTTTCCCAGCGAGAGTTGGCAACAACACTTAGAACACCTAGGAAATATGCCTAAAAAATAAAAAACCAATTGCACTTCCCGGACCCTAACAACAGCATCCACTATATCATGATCTTCACTCAAACGCTATCCCTTTGACCATCGATCCGAAAACCAGTCCGCAGATTTGCCCCCGCCAAACCGGACACCTCTCAGTTGCTGACAAGCGGAGAAACTCCTGGGTGAGAGCGTCGGATGCACCTTGCTCTAGCCCCCCAACTAGGCCGCAGCGGCTTGAGGACGCTCCGGCGTCTGGACGTTTGTAAACCTACACGTAACCGCGACTGAAAGACTTCACGAACACCTCGGCCATGTCGTTGTACTCGGGACCTCTTACCGGTGTGAACCAGCCACCCCACGAAGAGGATAGAGTCATCGGAGGCGGTATAAATTCTGAGAGGTTTCGTTGGCTTGGGAGGGCAAGCAACACATCCCACTTGATGGAACCTTCACAAGGTCATGCTGGAATGATGGCGAGATGGCATGCCAGCATGCCATCGCTGCGACAAACAACAGCTTTTGCATCCCGAGTCTACCCGGTCAGTTTGTGACAGTAGCTCTGTGGACATCCTTCTGGCGTGATGGCGTGGCGGCAGGATTCCGCCAACTCGCGGCCGTTTCATTGGTTCCCTGTGGTGCCTTGGCGGGATACGGGCGAGGTGGCACACCAGCGGGCTGCATCTCCAATCGGTTCAGCAATTGATAATGGTCCAGGTTTAAGGAGGTCGGTCAAAAGTTCGCCTGTCCCTT
>DATGXM010000583.1:0-20573 GCA_035298985.1 Azonexus sp.
ATGGTCATGCCGGGTGACAACATCCAGATGACGGTCAAGCTGATCGCTCCGATCGCCATGGAAGAAGGTCTGCGCTTCGCCATCCGCGAAGGCGGTCGTACCGTCGGCGCTGGCGTCGTTGCCAAGATCATCGAGTAATCGTTCTTTTTGAAAACCGGGGTGGGTAACCTTCACCCCATCGTTCTTTGGAAGCCAAGAAAATGCAAAGCCAAAAAATCCGTATCCGTCTGAAGGCCTTCGACTATCGCCTGATCGATCAATCTGCCCAGGAAATCGTCGAGACCGCCAAGCGTACCGGTGCTGTCGTTCGTGGTCCCGTTCCGCTGCCGACCCGCAAGCAGCGTTTCGACATCCTGCGTTCGCCGCACGTGAACAAGGCTTCCCGCGATCAGCTCGAGATCCGTACCCATCTGCGTCTGATGGATATCGTCGATCCGACCGACAAGACGGTTGACGCCCTGATGAAGCTGGATCTGCCGGCTGGCGTCGACGTCGAGATCAAGTTGCAGTAATTGTAGTTTTGCGGATATAATCCGCGCCTTTCGGGGGTGGCCGGCGACGGCTGCCCATTTGTTGTTTTACATCGACCGGCCAATCGCAGCCGGCGATGAGGAGAATAACCATGAGTCTAGGCCTTGTTGGTCGCAAGGTTGGCATGACTCGCATTTTTGCTGAGGATGGCGCGTCCATCCCGGTAACTGTGCTTGACGTGTCCAATAACCGCGTGACCCAAGTCAAAACGCCGGAGATCGATGGCTACGCAGCCATTCAGGTCGCATTCGGCAAGCGCCGTGCCTCGCGTGTTTCCAAGCCCCTCGCTGGCCATCTGGCCAAGGCGGGCGTGGAAGCCGGGCATGTGCTCAAGGAATTCCAGATCGACGCTGATCAACTGGCCAATTTCAAGGCTGGCGATCAGATCGCTGTCACCATTTTTGCCGAAGGGCAAAAGGTTGATGTGACCGGTACCTCGATCGGTAAGGGCTTCCAGGGTGGTATCAAACGCCACAACTTCAGCTCCAACCGTGCTTCCCACGGTAACTCGGTGTCGCACAATGCGCCGGGCTCTATCGGTATGGCGCAGGATCCGGGTCGCGTTTTCCCGGGTAAGCGCATGGCCGGTCATCTGGGCGACGTGCAGTCGACCCTGCAGAGCCTGACCATCGTTCGCGTCGATGCCGACCGCCAGCTGCTGCTGGTCAAGGGCGCTGTTCCGGGTGCCAAGGGTTCTGACGTCGTCGTGCGTCCGGCAGTCAAGGCTTAAGGGGGGCGACATGGAACTGAAGGTTATTAACGAACAAGGTCAGGAAGCTGCCAAGCTGCAGGCTTCCGACGTGCTGTTCGGTCGCGAATTCAATGAAGCTCTGGTGCACCAGATCGTTGTCGCCTATCAGGCGAACGCACGTTCTGGTGACAGCAAGCAGAAGGATCGCTCCGAAGTCCGTCACACCACCACCAAGCCGTGGCGTCAAAAGGGCACCGGTCGTGCCCGTGCTGGCTCGAACGGCAGCCCGCTGTGGCGTGGGGGCGGTCGGATTTTCCCGAACTCTCCGGACCAAAACTATTCGCAGAAGGTTAACAAGAAGATGTTCCGCGCCGGCATGGCTGCGATCCTCTCTGAGTTGGCCCGTCAGGACCGTCTGGTTGTGATCGACGATCTGTCCATCGATGCGCCGAAAACCAAGCTGTTTGCCCAGAAGTTGAAGGGCATGGGCCTGGAAGGCAATCTTCTGGTTGTTACCGACGAACTGAACGAGAACCTCTATCTGTCGTCGCGCAACCTGCCCAATGTTCTGGTGCTGGAAGCCCAGGAAGCCGATCCGGTTTCTCTGGTTCGCTTCAACAAGGTTCTGGTGACCAAGAACGCCGTGGCCAAGTTCGAGGAGATGTGGGGATGAATCAAGAGCGTCTGATGCAGGTGCTGCTGGCACCGCAAATCTCCGAGAAGGCTACCTACGTTGCCGACAAGTACGAGCAAGTGGTTTTCCGTGTCGCATCCGATGCGACCAAGCCGGAAATCAAGGCAGCTGTCGAGCTCCTGTTCAAGGTTGAGGTTGAGGCTGTTCAGGTCGCCAACGTCAAGGGCAAGGTCAAGCGCTTCAAGGGTGCAACCGGCCGTCGCAAGGGCTGGAAAAAGGCCTACGTGAGCCTGAAGCCGGGCCAGGAAATCAATTTCGTTGAAGGGGGCAATGCGTAATGGCTCTCGTTAAAGTCAAACCAACCTCCCCGGGCCGTCGTGGCGTCGTCCAGGTTGTCAATGCCGATCTGCACAAGGGCAAGCCGTTCGCCGGTTTGATCGAGTCGCAGTCCAAGAACGCCGGTCGCAACAACAATGGTCGCATTACCGTTCGCCATCAGGGCGGTGGTCACAAGCAGGCTTATCGTGTCGTCGATTTCAAGCGCAACAAGGACGGTGTTCCGGCCAAGGTTGAGCGTCTGGAATACGATCCGAACCGTACTGCCAATATCGCCCTGGTGTGCTACGCCGACGGCGAACGCCGTTACATCATCGCCAACAAGGGCATGGTGGTCGGTCAGCAGATCATGAGCGGTTCGGAAGCCCCGATCAAGTCTGGCAATGCGCTGCCAATCCGCAACATTCCGGTTGGTACGACCATCTGCTGCGTCGAGATGATGCCGGGCAAGGGCGCGCAAATCGCTCGTTCCGCCGGTACCTCCGTTCAGCTGCTGGCACGCGAAGGTGCTTACGCCCAGATTCGTCTGCGCTCCGGCGAAGTTCGTCGTGTGCACGTCGAGTGCCGCGCCACCGTCGGTGAAGTCGGCAACGAAGAAAACAACCTGCGCAAGATCGGCAAGGCCGGTGCTCAGCGCTGGCGTGGTATTCGTCCGACGGTTCGTGGTACTGCGATGAACCCGGTCGACCACCCGCACGGTGGTGGTGAAGGCAAGACCGGCGAAGGTCGTGTTCCGGTTAACCCGTGGGGTCAGCCCACCAAGGGTTACCGTACCCGCAGCAACAAGCGCACGAACAGCATGATCGTTCAGCGCCGTCATAAGCGTTAAGGGGTAGGAAATGGGACGTTCTCTCAAAAAGGGCCCGTTTATTGATGCGCACCTGATCGACAAGGTCGAGGCAGTTCGCGCCACCAATGACAAGCGCCCGATCAAGACCTGGTCGCGTCGTTCGACGATCCTCCCCGAGTTCATCGGCCTGACGATCGCGGTCCACAATGGCAAGCAGCATATTCCGGTGTTTGTCACCGAGAATATGGTCGGTCACAAGCTCGGCGAATTTTCGCTGACCCGGACGTTCAAGGGTCACACCGCCGGCAAGAAGGCCAAGAAGTAAGGAGCTGACATGGAAACTCGTGCAAGTCTGCGGGGCGTACGCCTCTCTGCGCAAAAAGGCCGCCTAGTGGCGGATCTCGTGCGCGGCAAGCCGGTTGGTCAGGCTCTCAACATCCTGGCCTTCAGCCCGACGAAGGGCGCTGGTATCGTCAAGAAAGTGCTGGAGTCGGCTATCGCCAACGCCGAGCACAATGACGGCGCCGATATCGACGAACTGAAGGTGAAAACCATCTACGTCGAAAAAGGCATGGTGCTGAAGCGCTTTACCGCGCGCGCCAAGGGTCGTGGCAATCGGATCAGCAAGCCGACCTGCCATATCTATCTGACCGTTGGTAACTAAGGAAGAGCCATGGGACAGAAAATTCATCCGACTGGCTTCCGTCTGGCCGTCACCAAAAACTGGAGTTCACGCTGGTACGCCAACAGCAAGGACTTCCCGGGCATGCTGCAAGAGGACGTCAAGGTGCGCGAGTACCTGAAGCGTAAGCTGGCGCACGCCTCGGTTGGTCGCGTTCTGATCGAACGTCCGGCCAAGAATGCCCGCGTCACCGTTTACTCCGCCCGTCCGGGTGTGGTCATCGGCAAGAAGGGCGAAGATATCGAACAACTGCGTACGGATCTTCAGCGCATCATGGGCGTTCCCGTCCATGTGTCGATCGAAGAAATTCGCAAGCCGGAAATCGATGCCCAGCTGATCGCCGATTCGATCGCCCAGCAGCTCGAGAAGCGCATCATGTTCCGTCGTGCCATGAAGCGCGCGATGCAGAACGCCATGCGTCTCGGTGCCCAGGGTATCAAGGTGATGAGCGCAGGTCGTCTGAATGGCGCGGAAATCGCCCGTAGCGAATGGTATCGCGAAGGTCGTGTGCCCCTGCACACCCTGCGCGCCGACATCGACTACGCAACCTCCGAAGCGCTGACCACCTACGGCATCATCGGTATCAAGGTCTGGGTTTACAAGGGCGACATGCTCGACCGTAATGCTCAGCCGGTGGCCGAAGAGCCGGCAGCCGAAGAGCGTCGTCCGCGTCGCGCCCCGAGCAAACCCGAAGGCGACAAGCCGCGTACCCGCACTGTCAAGAAGGCTGACGGTGATGCTGGTGCTAAGCGTGGTGTCAGAAAGGCAGGTGCCTAAATGTTGCAACCTAATCGTCGCAAGTTCCGCAAGGAACATAAGGGCCGCAATGAAGGTCTGGCGACTCGCGGCACGAAGGTTTCCTTCGGCGAGTGGGGCCTCAAGGCGATCGGTCGCGGTCGTCTGACGGCTCGTCAGATCGAAGCGGCCCGTCGTGCCATGACCCGTCACATCAAGCGCGGTGGCCGGATCTGGATCCGTATCTTCCCGGACAAGCCGATTTCCAAGAAGCCGGCCGAAGTTCGTATGGGTAACGGTAAGGGTAACCCGGAGTACTGGGTCGCTGAAATCCAGCCGGGCAAAGTCCTCTATGAAATGGATGGTGTCAACGAAGCGCTGGCTCGCGAGGCATTCGCTCTCGCCGCTGCCAAGCTGCCGATTGCTACCACCTTCGTGACTCGTCATCTGGGGTAATCATGAAAGCTAGTGAATTGAGAACCAAGAGCGTGGACGAGCTCAACAAGGAATTGCTGGACCTGTTGAAGGCCCAGTTCGGCCTGCGTATGCAGCTTGCAACCCAGCAGCTGTCCAATACCAGCCAAATGTCCAAGGTGCGTCGCGATATTGCTCGCGTCCGCACGCTTATCCGTGAAAAGGCGGTGCAGCAATGAGCGAAACCACCAGCATCAAGCGCACTCTGATCGGTCGCGTTGTCAGCGACAAGATGGACAAGACGGTTACCGTCCTGGTCGAACGTAAGGTCAAGCACCCGATGTACGGCAAGGTCATGGTTCGTTCGAAGAAGTATCACGCCCATAACGACGGCAATACCGCCAAGGCCGGCGATCTCGTCGAGATCGTCGAAACCCGCCCGGTTTCCCGTACCAAGACATGGGCTGTGACCAGCGTTCTGGAAAAGGCTGTCGTTGTTTAACGAAAGTTTTTGAAAACGCTTGCGCAGTATTAAAAGAAGCCGGTATAATCCGGCTTCTTTTTTGCGGGTGCCGTCCTGGCTCCGTGAAGTTGTTCGACCCGTACGGGTTCCAAGACTGACCGCGCAAGCGGATTAAGTTGGAGTTAATTTAAATGATTCAGATGCAGACGATTCTGGACGTCGCCGATAACACCGGTGCGCGTTCGGTAATGTGTATCAAAGTGCTGGGTGGCTCCAAGCGCCGCTATGCTGGTATTGGCGATATCGTCAAGGTCAGCATCAAGGACGCTGCGCCGCGCGGCCGCGTGAAGAAGGGTGACGTTTACAACGCCGTGGTGGTTCGCACCGCCAAGGGTGTTCGTCGTCCGGATGGCTCGCTGGTACGCTTTGACGGCAATGCCGCTGTCCTCCTCAACAACAAGCTCGAGCCGATCGGCACGCGCATCTTTGGCCCGGTGACCCGCGAACTGCGTACCGAGCGCTTCATGAAGATCGTGTCCCTGGCTCCGGAAGTTCTGTAAGGAGCGGATGATGGAAAAGATTCGCAAGGGCGACGAAGTCGTCGTCATTACTGGCAAGGACAAGGGCAAGCGCGGCACCGTGGTACTCCGCCTCGATGCCGAGCATGTTGTCGTTGAAGGTGTCAATCGTGCCAAGAAGCACGTCAAGCCGAACCCGATCAAGGGTGTGGCCGGTGGCATCGTTGACAAGGACATGCCGATTCATATCTCCAATGTTGCGCTGTTCAATGCAGTTACCAAGAAGGCCGACCGCGTTGGCATCAAGGTGCTCGAAGACGGCCGCAAGGTTCGCGTGTTCAAGTCGAACGGCGAACTGGTAAACGCATAAGGGGTGGACATGGCGCGTTTGCAACAGTTTTATAAGGACAATGTCGTTGCCGATCTGACCAAACAGTTCGGTTACAAGTCCGTGATGGAAGTGCCCCGTATCACCAAGATCACCCTGAACATGGGTGTCGGTGAGGCGGTTGCCGATAAGAAGGTTCTGGAAAACGCCGTTGGCGACATGCAGAAGATTGCCGGTCAGAAGCCGGTCACCACGAAGGCCCGCAAGTCGATCGCCGGCTTCAAGATTCGTGATGGCTACCCGATCGGTTGCATGGTCACCCTGCGTGGTCCGCGTATGTTTGAATTCCTGGATCGCCTGGTTACCATCGCGCTGCCGCGCGTTCGTGACTTCCGTGGTATCTCTGGCAAGGGTTTTGACGGCCAGGGTAATTACAACATGGGTGTCAAGGAACAGATCATTTTCCCGGAAATCGAGTACGACAAGATCGACGCTCTGCGGGGTATGAATATCAGCATCACCACGACCGCGAAGACCGATGCAGAAGCCAAGGCTCTGCTGACATCCTTCAAGTTCCCGTTCAAGAATTGAGGCAATCATGGCAAAACTTGCTCTGATCAACCGTGAAGAAAAGCGTCGCAAGCTGGTGGCCCAGTACGCCAAGAAGCGCGTTGCCCTGGAGGCGATCTTCAACAACGTGAGCCTGTCTGACGAGGAGCGCTATGAAGCCCGTCTGAAGCTGCAGGCCCTGCCGCGTAACTCCAGCCCGTCCCGTCTGCGCAATCGTTGCCAGCTGACCGGCCGTCCGCGTGGCGTTTTCCGTAAATTCGGTCTGTGCCGTAACAAGATCCGTGAGCTGGCCTTCAATGGCGAGATCCCGGGTGTTGTTAAGGCCAGCTGGTAATCAGGAGATACAGAAATGGCTATGAGCGATCCGATCGCGGACATGCTGACCCGCATCCGCAACGCCCAGCTCGCCGAAAAGGCGTCTGTGTCCATGCCGTCGTCCAAGGTTAAGGCAGCTATTGCTGCTGTGCTGAAGGATGAAGGTTATGTCGAAGATTTCGCTGTTCGTCAGAACGACGGCAAGGCTACCCTCGAAATCGCCCTCAAGTATTACGCTGGCCGTCCGGTCATCGAGCGTATCGAGCGCGTTTCCAAGCCTGGTCTGCGTATCTACAAGGGCTGCGAAGATATTCCGCGCGTCATGAACGGCTTGGGTGTGGCGATTGTTTCCACTCCGAAGGGCGTCATGACCGACCGCAAGGCCCGCGCTACCAAGGTTGGTGGCGAAGTCCTCTGCATTGTGGCCTAAGGAGCTGACCGATCATGTCTCGTATTGGTAAGAATCCCGTAGTGCTGCCGGCCGGCGTCGAAGTGACCATCGGTGAGCAAATTGTCGTCAAGGGCCCGTTGGGTACCCTGAAGACCGCCGCTCATCCTGCTGTCACCGTCGCTGTCGAAGGTCAAAGCGTTGTTGTTTCCAAGGTTGCTGGCGCTGTAAATGCAGGTGCCATGTGGGGTACCATGCGCGCCAACCTGAACAACATGGTAACCGGCGTTTCCAAGGGTTTTGAGCGTAAGCTGCAACTGGTTGGTGTGGGCTATCGTGCACAGGCTGCCGGCGATACGCTGAATCTCTCCCTCGGCTTTTCTCATCCGGTCGCGCACAAGATGCCGGCTGGCGTAAAGGTTGAATGCCCGACCCAGACGGAAATCGTCCTCAAGGGTGCGGACAAGCAACAAGTCGGTCAGGTAGCTGCCGAAGTTCGTGCGTACCGCAAGCCGGAGCCCTACAAGGGCAAGGGCGTTCGTTACTCGGACGAAGTGGTGGTTATCAAGGAAACCAAGAAGAAGTAAGGGTGGCATATGTTTAACAAGAAGCAAGCGCGTTTGCGCCGTGCCCGCAAAACCCGGGCCAAAATCGCCGAACTCAAAGCTGTGCGTCTGTGCGTTAACCGCACGAACTGCCACATTTACGCCCAGATCATTTCGCCCTGTGGCGGCAAGGTCCTGGCTTCGGCTTCCACGCTGGACAAGAACGTTCGTGGCGACGTCACGAACGGCGGTAACAAGGCTGCTGCCACTGCTGTTGGCAAGCTGATCGCCGAGCGCGCCAAGGCCGCCGGAATCGAGCAGGTGGCTTTTGATCGCTCCGGTCTCCAGTACCACGGTCGTATTCAGGCGTTGGCTGAAGCCGCGCGTGAAGGCGGCCTGAAGTTCTAACCGACGGCGAAAGGACGAGGTTAAGAAATGGCTAAACCTGAAAGAAACAAGAAGCCGCAGCAGGCTGAAGAGCGCGACGACGGTTTGCGCGAGAAGATGGTTGCGGTTAACCGCGTCACCAAGGTGGTGAAGGGCGGCCGTATCCTCGGCTTCGCTGCACTGACCGTGGTTGGCGATGGTGATGGTGCAATCGGCATGGGCAAGGGCAAGTCCCGCGAAGTGCCGGTGGCCGTGCAGAAGGCAATGGAAGAGGCTCGTCGCAAGATGGCCAAGGTCAGTCTTCGCAACGGTACCGTGCATCACACCGTGATGGGTCGTCATGGTGCTACCACCGTGATGATCCAGCCGGCACCAGAAGGTACGGGCATCATCGCCGGCGGCGCCATGCGTGCCGTCTTCGAAGTTGTCGGTGTGACCAACGTTGTGGCCAAGGCTCACGGCTCCACCAATCCTTACAACATCGTGCGTGCCACCATCGACGGTCTGTCGAAGGTCAACACGCCGGCAGAAATCGCTGCCAAGCGTGGTCTGTCTGTTGATCAGATCCTGGGATAAGTCATGGCTGACAAGAAAATCACAGTGAAGCTCGTCAAGAGCATCATCGGCACCAAGCAGGACCACCGCGCCACCGTGCGTGGCCTGGGTCTGCGCAAGCTGAACAGTTCTGCTGTACTGGAAGACACGCCGGCAGTTCGCGGCATGATCCAGAAGGTTCAGTATCTCGTTAAGGTTGAGGGTTAAGCCATGCGTCTGAATACCATCAAACCGGGCGAAGGCTCGAAGAAGGCCGCCAAGCGCGTTGGCCGCGGTATCGGTTCCGGCCTGGGCAAGACCTGCGGTCGCGGCCACAAGGGCCAGAAGTCCCGTTCCGGCGGCTTCCACAAGGTCGGCTTCGAAGGCGGTCAAATGCCGCTGCAACGTCGTCTGCCGAAGCGTGGCTTCAACTCGCTGACCCGCGCTCGCAACTACGAAATTCGCCTGACCGACCTGGATCGTCTGCCGGTCGACGAGATCGATCTGCTTGCTCTGCAGGCAGCCGGTATCGTTCCGGGCGACGCTCTGTCCGCCAAGGTCATCCTGTCTGGTGCCATCAGCCGCAAGGTTGTCCTGAAGGGCGTTGGCGCCACCAAGGGTGCCAAGGCAGCGATTGAAGCCGCTGGCGGCTCCATCGCCGAGTAACGAAGGGAAAGGTTAGAACGTTGGCAGCAAATCCCAATACCGTAGGCAAGGGTGGCAAGTTCGGCGATCTCAAGCGCCGACTTTGGTTCCTGCTGGGCGCTCTCGTGGTTTACCGCATCGGCGCCCATATCCCGGTTCCGGGTATCGATCCCAACGCGCTGGCCGATCTCTTCAATTCGCAAAAAGGCGGCATCCTGGGCATGTTCAACATGTTCTCGGGTGGCGCCTTGTCGCGATTTACCATTTTCGCACTGGGGATCATGCCGTACATTTCGGCGTCGATCATCATGCAACTGATGAGTGTGGCCAGCCCGCAGCTCGAAGCCCTCAAGAAAGAGGGTGAAGCCGGCCGCCGCAAGATCACGCAATACACCCGTTACGGCACCGTCATCCTCGCTCTCTTCCAGGGCCTGGGTATCGCCGTGGCGCTCGAAGCGCAGGCCGGTCTGGTCAATGACCCCGGTTTCATGTTCCGCCTGACCACCGTGTCGACGCTACTGACCGGCACCATGTTCCTGATGTGGCTGGGTGAGCAGATCACCGAACGTGGTCTGGGCAACGGTATCTCCATCATCATCTTCGCAGGTATTGCCGCCGGTCTGCCCAATGCCATCGGCGGCCTCCTGGAGCTGGTGCGTACTGGTGCCATGCATCCGCTGACCGCGTTGATCATCTGCGTTCTGGTTGTCGTCGTTACCGGCTTTGTCGTGTTCGTCGAACGCGGCCAGCGCAAGATCCTGGTTAACTATGCCAAGCGCCAGGTTGGCAACAAGATTTATGGCGGTCAGAGCTCGCATCTGCCCCTGAAGCTGAACATGTCGGGCGTTATCCCGCCGATTTTCGCCTCGTCGATCATCCTGTTCCCGGCTACGGTCGCCAACTGGTTCGGTTCGAGCGAGTCGATGCACTGGCTGAAGGATGTGGCCGGCACCTTGTCGCCGGGCCAGCCGATCTACGTCATGCTATACGCCGCGGCCATCGTGTTTTTCTGCTTCTTCTACACTGCGCTGGTTTTCAATTCCAAGGAAACCGCCGACAACCTGAAGAAGAGTGGCGCCTTCGTGCCGGGCATCCGTCCGGGCGAGCAAACCGCACGCTACATCGACAAGATCCTGATGCGCCTGACCCTGATCGGTGCCGCCTACATCACTGTCGTGTGCCTGCTCCCCGAATTTCTGATTTTGAAGTGGAACGTTCCGTTCTACTTCGGTGGTACCTCCTTGTTGATCATCGTGGTCGTAACCATGGACTTCATGTCTCAGGTGCAGGCTTACGTGATGTCGCACCAATATGAAAGTCTCTTGAAGAAAGCAAACTTCAAGGGTTCGCCGATGATCAAGTAATAGTTACTCATGGCAAAAGAAGATTACATCGAGATGCAGGGTGAGGTTGTCGAAAACCTCCCCAATGCAACCTTCAAGGTCAAGTTGGAAAATGGACACATCGTCCATGGGTTTATCTCCGGCAAGATGCGCATGCATTACATCCGCATCCTCCCCGGTGACAAGGTGACCGTTCAACTGACGCCATACGATTTGTCCAAGGCCCGGATCGTTTTCCGGGCCAAGTGAAAAAGTTCTCTACGCAATAAACCGCAGGGCAAGGAATCACGGCTGCTTCCAAGCTCTCGCAGACGAGGAGTAAAACATGAAAGTTCAACCTTCAGTGAAGCGCATTTGCCGCAACTGTAAAGTTATCCGCCGCAAGGGTGTCGTGCGCATCATTTGCAAGGATCCGCGTCACAAGCAGCGCCAGGGCTAAGCCCTGTCGAGTCGGCATTCGTTAATTTTCGAAATATTGGAGCGATAGAATGGCCCGTATTGCAGGGGTAAACATTCCGAACCATCAGCATGCTGAAATCGCGCTGACCGCGATTTACGGCATCGGCCGCACCCGCGCACAGAAAATCTGTGATGCAGCCGGCATTGGTCGTAACACCAAAATGAAGGACCTGTCCGATACGGACATGGACCGCCTGCGTGATGAAGTGGGCAAGTTCACCGTCGAAGGTGACCTGCGCCGCGAAGTCACCATGAACATCAAGCGCCTGATGGACCTCGGTTGCTACCGTGGCCTGCGCCATCGCAAGGGCCTGCCTTGCCGTGGTCAGCGCACCCGTACCAATGCTCGTACCCGCAAAGGTCCGCGCAAGGCCATCGCTGGCAAGAAGTAATAGGGACTGAACATGGCAAAGACTGCACCCAAAGTTCGCAAAAAGGTCAAGAAGAACGTAGCCGAGGGCATCGCCCACATTCACGCTTCGTTCAACAACACCATCATCACCATTACCGATCGCATGGGCAACGCGCTGTCCTGGGCGACTTCCGGTGGCGCCGGTTTCCGCGGCTCCCGCAAGTCCACCCCGTTCGCAGCTCAGGTTGCTGCTGAAGCAGCCGGCAAGGCTGCGCAAGAATGCGGTGTCAAGAATCTGGAAGTCCGCATCAAGGGCCCCGGCCCTGGCCGCGAATCTTCTGTCCGCGCGCTGAACGCGCTGGGTATCAAGATCACCGCGATTTCCGACGTGACGCCGGTGCCGCACAACGGCTGCCGTCCGCCCAAGAAGCGCCGCATCTAAGGAGAAAGACAAGTGGCTCGTAATCTCGATCCGAAATGCCGTCAGTGCCGCCGCGAAGGCGAAAAGCTGTTCCTGAAGGGCGAAAAGTGCTTCACCGACAAGTGTGCCATCGAGCGTCGTTCCTACGCTCCGGGCCAACACGGTCAAAAATCTGGCGCCCGCCTGTCTGACTATGGCGTCCACCTGCGCGCCAAGCAGAAGATCCGTCGCGTCTACGGCGTGCTGGAAGGCCAGTTCCGCAAGACCTTCGCCGAAGCTGACCGCCGCAAGGGCCAGACCGGTGAAAACCTGCTGCAGCTGCTGGAAGCCCGTCTGGACTCCGTCGCCTACCGCATGGGCTTCGGCGCCTCGCGCACCGAATCCCGTCAGATCGTCCGTCACAACGGCGTTCTGGTTAACGGCAAGCGCGTCAACATCCCGTCCTACCTCGTCAAGCCGGGCGATGTCGTCCAGCTGACCGACCGCGCACGCGCTTCCCTGCGCTGCAAGGCCGCCCTCGAGGCCGCCGAATCCCGCGGTTTCCCGGAGTGGATCTCGGTTGACATCAAGGAAGGCAAGGGCACGTTCAAGGCCATGCCGCAACGTTCCGAACTGCCGGCGACCCTGAACGAAGGTCTCGTCATCGAACTTTACTCGAAGTAAGCACTGAGCAGAGGATCTAGCCCATGCAAAGCAGTGGACTTCTGAAACCCCGCATCATCGACGTGCAGAGCGTTTCGCCCGTGCAGGCCAAGGTGGTCATGGAGCCGTTCGAACGCGGTTATGGCCATACCCTTGGCAATGCGCTGCGTCGCATTCTGCTGTCGTCCATGGTTGGTTACGCACCGACCGAAGTCGGCATCGACGGCGTGCTCCATGAGTACTCCACCGTTGATGGCGTGCAGGAAGATGTCGTCGATATCCTTCTGAACCTGAAGGGCATCGTCTTCAAGCTGCACAACCGTGACGTCGTCAACCTCAAGCTGGTCAAGGAAGGTGAAGGCGCCGTTCGTGCTGGTGACATTGAGTTGCCGCACGACGTCGAAATCATCAATCCGGAACACGTGATCGCTCACCTCTCCCCGGGCGGCAAGCTCGCCATGGAGATCAAGGTCGAGAAGGGCCGTGGTTATGTGCCGGGTAATGTGCGCAATCTCGGTGACGCCAAGACCATCGGCAAGCTCGTTCTGGACGCTTCGTTCAGCCCGATCCGCCGTGTGGCCTACGCCGTCGAAAGCGCCCGTGTTGAACAGCGCACCGACCTCGACAAGCTGATCGTCGATATCGAAACCAACGGCGTCGTCGAGCCGGAAGAAGCCATCCGTTACGCTGCTCGCGTGCTGATGGAGCAACTCTCGGTGTTCGCCGATCTGGAAGGCACGGCCCCGGTGGCCGAGGCTTCCAAGCCCGCCCAAGTCGATCCGGTTCTCTTGCGCCCGGTTGATGATCTCGAACTGACGGTTCGTTCCGCGAACTGCCTGAAGGCCGAGAACATCTACTACATCGGCGATCTGATCCAGCGTACCGAGAATGAACTTCTCAAGACCCCGAATCTGGGTCGCAAGTCGCTGAATGAGATCAAGGAAGTGTTGGCCGCACGCGGTCTGACACTGGGCATGAAACTGGAAAATTGGCCGCCCGCCGGTCTGGAAAAGGCGTAAGCCTTTTCCGATCAGGGCAGTCAAGGGACGCCTGCAGAACATAGAAAGGATTAACCATGCGTCACCGCAATGGACTTCGCAAACTGAACCGCACCAGCAGCCATCGCTTGGCGATGCTGCGCAACATGACCGTTTCCCTGCTCCGCCACGAGGCCATCAAGACCACGTTGCCGAAGGCCAAGGAATTGCGTCGTGTCGTCGAACCGATGATCACCCTCGGCAAGAACCCGACCCTCGCCAACAAGCGCCTGGCATTCGACCGCCTGCGCGACCGTGAGATCGTGGTCAAGTTGTTCGCCGAAATCGGCCCGCGCTACGCTACCCGTCCAGGCGGCTACCTGCGCATCCTGAAGTGCGGCTTCCGTGTCGGCGACAATGCCCCGATGGCATTCGTCGAGTTGCTGGACCGCCCGGAACCGACCGAGGCCGTCGAGGTCGAGGAATCGGCTGGCGAATAAGTCAGTTTGCTGTAAATAGAACAAAGGCCGGAGTTTCCGGCCTTTGTTATTTCCGGATCTTCGGCCGCTTATAGGCAGTCGATGAGCATCAGGGACACATCGTCGTTGGCCGGAGTGCCATCCTGATACGCTTGCAAGGCCTGCTCGATACTGGCGAAGCGATCTGCCGGCGAAGTATTGGCCGTCGCTCGGATAAGTCTCTCAATGCCGAATTGCTCTTCGGCGGCGTTGGTTGCTTCCAGCAAGCCATCGGAGCACAGGACGAGCTGGCTTCCCGGTTCCCAGGAGAAGGACAGGGGAGTGCCGCCCAGTTCGCTGCTTTCCACGATGCCGAGCGGCAGGTTGGCCGAAGGGAAGGTTTGAGCGACCCGCCCCGTGCGGTCGAGCAGGAAGGCGTCCGGCGTGCCGCCCACCCAGATTTCTCCGTGACGTTCCTTTTCATCAAGGCAGACCAGGGTAGTGGCGACGAAGCGGCCGACCGGCATCGATTCCTGAAGTTGTTGATTGAGTTCCAGAACGATGTCCTGAACCGAGCGGCTGAGCTTGGTCATCCGGTAGAACAGGGCAAGTACGGGGAGGACGCTGATGGCAGCGGCCAGGCCGTGACCGGTCGCATCGGCGAGCAGGGCGTAGAACTGGCCTTCGGCCGACCTGGCGGCGGCGACGATGTCGCCGCTGAAGTGGGCGGCCGGGATGACCTTGTAGTGCAGACAGCGGTCGCGCAAGCCGCTGCGATGCAGTTGCTTTTCCATCAGGCGCAAGGCCAGTTGCTGCTCCGCCTGGGTATGGTCGTAGTACTCCTGCAGTTGTCGCGCGTTTTCGCCCAGTTTACGCTCGGTCTGCTTGCGCTCCGTGATGTCACGGATCACGCTGATCAACATGCGGTGATTGTCGAGCGTGAATTGGCTGGTGGTGATGGTGGCGGGAAAGCGATGGCCATCCCGATGCTGGGCCTGAATTTCGCATTCCCGGGCCATGGGTGGCGTCTCGCCTTCCGGATAAACGGGCAAGCAGCCCGTGCTGCCCTGCAGAGTGCCTTCCGGCATCAGTATGGCGAGGTTCTTCCCGGCCAACTGATCCTGCCGCCAGCCGAAGATGCGTTCGGTCGACTGGTTGAGCGAGACGATGACGCCGGTTTCGTCGGTGGTGACGATGGCATCGAGAACATTGTCCGATATGGCCTGAACCCGCCGCAGGGAATCGATGGCGGCCTGTTGCATCGAAAGCGAGCGCTGCATGGAACGCAACTTGGCCTCGAGCACGACAAAATTGATCGGCTTGGTCAGGTAGTCGTCGGCGCCGGCATCCAGACCTTCGACGAGGTTTTCATCGCGATTGAGCGCCGACAGGAAAATGATCGGCGTCCACCGGTCCCGCGTCATTGCCTTGATGCGGCGGGCTGCTTCGAAACCGTCCATGACCGGCATCATGATGTCGAGCAGGACAAGGTCCGGCGACTCGCTGGCGAACTTGCGGACCGCTTCCTCGCCATTCTCGGCAAGAATGACGATATGCCCGAGTTTCTTCAGGAATACCTGGAGAATATGAAGGTTGGTCCGATTGTCATCAACCGCCAGTACCTTCATTTGGGTCATCAGGGCATTCATGGATGTCTAGTGCTGAGGTCGGTCGTCCGGCAAGGGGAAGGACTTAGCGACGGAAACGACCGTTCCGCCCCAAGTTGCTGGCATCAATCCTACCATGGACCCGGCGATTGCATCATCGACCGACGGACGAGGCCAGACAGGCAGTCTCAGCTGTCCGTGCCAACCAGTTGCTCTTCCTGCTGCTGCAGCATCCACATCGTCGCGTAATGGCCGCCCGCGGCCAGCAGTGCGGGGTGGGAACCACGCTCGATGACGTGCCCCTCGCTCATGACCAGAATTTCGTCAGCATTCATCACAGTCGACAGGCGGTGAGCGATGACCAGGGTGGTGTGGCCGATGGCGACCTGTTCCAACTGGCTCTGAATGGCGCGTTCGGTGGCCGAGTCAAGGGCCGAGGTGGCTTCGTCGAAAATCAGGATGGGCGGATTCTTGAGCAGGGCGCGGGCGATGGCGACCCGCTGTTTTTCGCCGCCGGACAGCTTGAGGCCGCGTTCACCGACCTTGGTTTCGTATTTCAGCGGCAGCGACTCGATGAAGTCATGCAATTGGGCGGCGCGGGCGGCAGCCACCACTTCCTCGCGGCTGGCGTCGGGGCGGCCGTAGTTGATGTTGTAGAAAATGGTGTCGTTGAACAGCACGGTGTCTTGCGGAACGATGCCGATGGCGGCGCGCAGGCTGCCCTGGCGCAGGCTGCGCAGGTCATGGCCGTTGATGCGGATGGCTCCGCCGGTGACGTCGTAGAAACGGTAGAGCAGGCGGGCGAGGGTCGATTTGCCGGCACCGGAATGGCCGACGACGGCGACCGTCTTGCCGGGCGGAATGGCGAAGCTCAGGTTTTTCAAAATCTGCCGGTTCGCCTCGTAGGCGAAATTGACGGCATCGAAATTGATCTGCAGCGGCCCGGCCGGCAGGTCGCGCGCATCGGGCGCATCGGCGATTTCCTGGTTTTCCTTGAGCAGGTTGAACATGCGCTCGATATCGGTCAGCGCCTGGCGTATCTCGCGATAGACGATGCCCAGGAAATTGAGCGGGATGTAGAGTTGGATCAGGAAGGCGTTGACCAGGACGAGATCGCCGATGGTCATTTGCTCATCGACCACGCCGCTGGCCGCCCGCCACATCATGGCCGTGACACCCAGCGCGATGATCGCGGCCTGGCCGAGGTTCAGGTAGGCGAGGGTGGTCTGGCTGCGGGTGGCCGCCTCTTCCCATTTGATCAGCTGCTCGTCGTAACGGCGGGCTTCCCAGGCCTCGTTGTTGAAGTATTTGACCGTCTCGTAGTTGAGCAGGCTGTCGATGGCTCGGCTGTTGGCGGCGGAATCGTTTTCATTGACGGCGCGGCGGATGTCGATGCGCCAGTTGCTGACCTTGATGGTGAACACGACGTAGGCGACCAGCGACAGTAGCGTGATGATGACGTAGCCGACGTCGTATTTGACGAACAGGATGCCGAGAACGAGGCCGATCTCGACCAGGGTCGGCAGGATGGAGTACAGCGTGTAGGAGATCAGGCTGGAGATCGAACGGCTCCCCCGCTCGATGTCGCGCGACACGCCGCCGGTCTGCCGTTCGAGGTGAAAGCGCAGCGACAGGGCGTGCAGATGCCGGAATACCTCGAGCGAAACCTGGCGCACGGCGCGCTGGGTGACGCGGGCGAACAGGATTTCGCGCAATTCGGTAAACAGCGACGTGGAAAAGCGCAGGATGCCGTAGAGGACGAGGAGCAGAATCGGCAGCGCCAGCAACTGCTGCTCGCCGCTCAGGCCGTCGATCATTTCCTTGAAGATCATCGGCACGCCGACGTTGGCCAGTTTGGCGCCGATCAGGCAGCCCAGCGCGGCGAGGACGCGGACGCGATAGCGCCACAGGTAGGGGAAAAGCGTGCGTATGGTCAGCCAGGCGTGGGTCTGGCCGAGGCTCTGGCCGGCAGGCGGTTTGGGGAGGGCGGTGCTACGGCGCATGGGGTGTGGGGAATGATTTGTTATTGGTCAGGCGAGTATATGAAAACCCGCTGCTTTCCGGGAAAATCGCGGAACATTTAAATGAAGGTGATCCATGGCTACTGCTTCCCTTGCTCTCCCGGCCAAGCATTGCACACTGCGCGTCGTGCCGATGCCGGCCGATCTCAACCAGAACGGCGATGTGTTCGGCGGCTGGGTCATGGCCCAGGTTGACGTCGCCGGCGCCATTCCCGCCATGCGGCGGGCCAAGGGGCGGGTGGCGACCGTTTCGGTCAATTCCTTCGCCTTCAAGCAGCCGGTCTCGGTGGGCGATATCGTCAGCTTCTACGCCGATCTCGTGCGTGTCGGCACCACGTCGATGACGGTGCGCGTCGAGGTCTATGCCGAGCGCAATTATGCGGCGCCGATCATCGTCAAGGTCACCGAAGCCGAGCTGACCTACGTGGCGATCGATGGCGATGGGATGAAACGTAACGTGCCACCCGAAAACTGACCGGAAATGGTCTAAAATCCGACGGTTAATCAATTTCCTGCCCGCCAGCGAGCAAACCCATGAACAAACTGACCTTGCGTACCGTGCCGGCCCTGATGCTGGTGGCCTTTTCCAGCGTTGCTTCGGCGGCGGCATTCCAGCTGTGGGAACAAAATGCCAGCGGCCTCGGCAATGCCTACGCCGGGTCGGCGGCCGTGGCGGACAACGCCAGCACGATCTTTTTCAATCCGGCCGGGATGTCGGAATTGACCGGCTACCAGGTTTCGCTCGGCGTGGTCGGGGTCGGACCGAGTTACGAGTTCCGGGATGGCGGCTCCTCGGGCGTTACCAAGGGCAGCGGCAACGGCGGCGATGCCGGCGGCTGGCATGCGGTGCCGAATCTTTACCTGTCCGGCCGCCTGACCGACAAGCTGTCCCTCGGCTTCGGCATTTCCTCGCCGTTCGGCCTGGCCACCGAATACGACAGCGGCTGGATCGGCAAGGCGCAGACCATCAAGTCCGAAATCCGTACCGTCAATTACAACCCGTCGCTGGCCTACCGGATCAACGACAAGGTTTCGCTCGGTTTCGGCGTCAATTATCAGAAGATCGATGCCGAATTGACCAATTCGCTGTCGGTCCTGAAAGGTGACGATTCGGCCTGGGGCTGGAACGTCGGCGCCTTGTTCACGCTGTCGCCGGCCATGCGGGTGGGCGTTTCCTATCGCTCGTCGATGAAATACACGCTGGAAGGCACCCTGAACGGCTCGACGCCGGTCAAGGCCGATGTCGAACTGCCGGATACCGCCATCCTGTCGGTGTGGCAGCAGGTTTCGGACCGCTGGGAAGCAATGGGCGACATCTCCTACACCCGGTGGAGCACGCTCAATTCCCTCAATGTGGTCAGCCGGGCGAGCGGTGCGACGCTCGGCACCGAGCGTTTCAATTACGACAATTCCTGGCGTGTGGCTTGGGGCGCAGCCTACAAGGCCAGCGATGCGGCCAAGCTCAAATTCGGTATTGCCTACGACCGGACCCCGGTCAACGACGTCGATCGTTCGGCGCGCGTCCCCGATAACAGCCGCCTGTGGCTGTCACTGGGCGGGCAGTGGAATGCCGGCCGTTACGGCAAGGTCGATGTCGGCTACAGCTACCTGTACGTCAAGGACAGCGATATCAACATGAACAAGAACGCGACGCTGTTGCGCGGCAGCTATGACGCCAGCGCCCACATCGTCGGCGTTCAGTATTCGGTCGGCTTCTAAGCTGCCGGGAAAGCAGGCCGGGTGACGACACTGGAGCTAGGGGGAATGACGATAGGGCTGCGCGAGGTGCTGATGGTGCTCATCGTGCTGGTCGCTGCCTACATTCTCTTCGTGTTGCTCCGGATGTTCCATCTGCGCAAGCCCGCATCTTCGCAGCCGGCCGCCAGCCAGGACGAAGCGCCCAGCGCGCGTGCCGAAGCGGAAAAACTGCCGCCGTCGTTGCCGGCCGAGGCCGAGGAGTCCGAGTCTTTGGCCGACTGGGAAAAGGCTCCGGCCGCGCTGGGCGACGATGTCTTGCGCAGCGGCCTGGAGCAGGAGGTGGCCCAGTTGCGCGACGAGGTGGATGCCATGCGTGGCGAACTGGCTGCCTTGCGCGACGACATGCAAACGGAACTGGCCCATTTGCGCGCCAGCCAGAGCGTGTCGCCGATCTATGGCGACGCCATGCAGATGGCGATTTCCGGTTACGATGCGGCGGCCATCGCCGAGCGCTGCGGCATTGCGCGGGCGGAGGCCGATCTGGTGGTGGCACTGGCCAAGAGCCAGGAACGTTGAGGTAGGACATGGCGGAACAACCGGCGGGACCCGATAACGACAACACCTCCGGCGAACTGCGCGGCCAGCTGGTCAAGCGCCTCGCCGTCGCCGGTGTCCTGGTCGCCATCCTGCTTGGCGTGCTGGCCTTCTTCGACTATCTGGCCAACCCGCCGGACGACGCCGATCAGGCCGTCTTTACCCAGCCGGTGCCGGTGGCGCCGAAGAAGGAAGTGTCGCAGCCGGTAAAGCCGGCGGAAAACCTACCCGAGCCGCCGGCTCCCGAACCGAGCGCCGCGCCGGCCGAAGTAACGCCGCCGCCCAAGGTCGAGGCGCAGCCTGCTCCCGTGGCCGAAGCCAAGCCGGAAGCTAGCCCCGCGGCGCCTGTTCCAGCCGCCAAGCCGGTGCCAGCACATCCTCCGGCAGCAGCAACGCCGGCGCCGAGCACTGCAGCGAAGGCGCCACCGACTGTCGTCCCGGAGATCACGACCGCGCCTTCCAATTTGCCGCCGCCGCGCGCTGCGGCTCCGGTTG
>DATGXM010000584.1:0-2364 GCA_035298985.1 Azonexus sp.
TTTCGACAAGCCGACGCAGGGCGAAGTGTTCGGTCGGCTGGGTAAGCTGCTGGCGCCCGAGGGTTTCCTCTATATCGGCCATTCCGAGAATCTTGGGTCGGGCGGCGAAGGTTTCCGCCTGGTCGGCAAGACCATCTACCAGTCCAAACTGAAACTGAGCAAACGAGAAGCAGCATGAGCATCAAGGTCCTGGTCGTCGACGATTCGGCGCTGATCCGCGAGGTGCTGGCCCGCATGCTGACGCGCGACGGCGATATCAATGTGGTGGCCACGGCGGTCGATCCGATCGATGCGCGCGAGAAGATCAAGCAGCTCAACCCCGATGTGGTGACGCTCGACATCGAAATGCCGGGCATGAACGGCCTGCAGTTCCTCGACAAGCTGATGCGGCTGCGGCCGACCCCGGTGGTGATGGTATCGACGCTGACCAAGAAGGGTGCCAGCGAGACGCTGCTGGCGCTCGAACTGGGGGCCGTCGATTTCGTCGCCAAGCCCAGCGCCGAAGCCGAGGGCGGCATCGAGGCGTTTGGCGCCAACCTGCGCGACAAGATCCGCGCAGCAGCCAAGTCCGATGTGCGTGGACGTTCCGCAGGCCGAGCCGAGGCGCCCAAAGTTGCGGTCAAGACCGCGGCAGCGCCAGCTGGCGCACTCATTGCCATTGGTGCATCGACCGGCGGCGTCGAGGCCATCCGGGCCGTGCTGGCCGACATGCCGGTCGACTGCCCGCCGATTGTCATTGCCCAGCACATGCCGGCGGGCTTCACCAGTCGGTTCGCGGCGCGGCTGGACGAGATCTGCGAGCTCAAGGTGGTGGAAGCGGAAGACCGCATGCCGCTGCTGGCGGGTCACGCCTATGTGGCGCGTGGCGATTTTCACATGCGGGTTGAGCGCTCATCGGGTCAGCTCAAGACACGACTGACGCGCGACGAACTGGAAAGCGGGCACCGGCCCAGCGTCGACGTGCTGTTCGAATCAGTGGCCAAGACGGTGGGACCGATGGCGGTTGGGGCGATCCTGACCGGCATGGGTCGGGATGGCGCCCGCGGCCTCAAGCTGATGCGCGATGCCGGCGCCTATACGGTGGGCCAGAGCCAGGCTTCTGCCCTGGTCTATGGCATGCCGCGCGTCGCCTTCGAAGAAGGCGCGGTGGTGGAACAGGCGCCGGTCGAAGCCATTGCGGCGCGGCTCGCCAATGCCCTGGTGCGGCTGAAGTCGGCCGCCTGAGCCGGGTCGGACTCAATGCCAGGTCCGGGGTTGAGAGATTTGTAACGCTTCTTGCCTAGTGTTTTCGCAGAAGAATTGGGGAGTCCGAACCCCACGCGCCAGAAGGTGAAATACGACCATGCCTAAAGCCAGCGCAGTCAGCGTCCTCATCGTAGACGATCAGCAGTCCATGCGCGGTATCTGCAAGTACATCCTTACCCAGCTCGGCTTCAAGGACATCATCGAGGCCAAGAGCGGTCGCGATGCGCTGGGCAAGCTCGAAAAATCCAATGTCGACCTGATCATTTCCGACTGGAACATGGAAGACATCGATGGGCTGACGCTGCTCAAAGTCATCCGCAAGCATCCGCGCACCCAGGCCATGCCCTTCATCATGGCAACCGGTCGCTCGGACAAGGAACAGGTCAAGGAAGCCATTTCGTTTGGCGTGAACAACTACATCATCAAGCCGTTCGACGCCTCGACCATGAAGAAGCGGATCGAGGCAGTGATCGGTGCGTTGAGCTGACGCACCAGCCTGCGACCAAGATCAAGGCCACCCAGCGGGTGGCCTTTTCGTTTTGCAGTCCCGCAAACTTGGCAGGGGCAGGGGCGGCGTAAGAAGTGGTTAATCGGCCGCATGTATCGTTTGCATAAGTCGGCCAAGGCACGACTCACGAGGGGGCAAACACCACGATCCGCGCCGGGCAAAAGGCGCGGTATTTCCATGCTGTCAGGAGGATAGCGTGGAGGGGGTGGTTCGCGAGAGCTGGAGTTTTCGATGGGATTTCTGCCGCAACTGAAGATCGCCCAGAAGCTGCCGCTGGCGCTGGTCGGATCAGCGCTGCTGGTGAGTGCGGGCGTGGGCATTGCGAGCTACCTGATCGGGTCGGCCACGGTCGATCAATTGTCGCGGCGCCAGATCGAAACCATCGCGACCCAGACATCGGCCGAGCTTGGCTCGTTCCTCGAGGGTATCGCCAAGGACCTCACGATCACGGCCTCGACCGAATCGACCCAGACCGTGCTGCGCGATCTCAATATCAACTGGGGCCAGTTCCAGACCGGCTCGCTGGCGACCGATCCGGTGGCGGCGCTGCAGACGGCCTATATCACCAACAATCCCGATCCTGCTAACCGCGAACTGCTCGACGTGTCGAC
>DATGXM010000585.1:0-1514 GCA_035298985.1 Azonexus sp.
CCGGCACCTTGCGGGCAAGCGCCAGCGTATTGGCGAACAGCCAGCCGCAGGTGGCGGTGATGCGCCGGCTCGCTTCCGGGCTTTCCACCCAGCGGTAGAACAGCGTTGCCGCGGCAACGCTGGCGACCACCGACAGGCCGAGGCAGACCAGGGTGGACAGCGAGGAATCGTAGTCGGTCTGGGCGTACAGCGTGTTGGCGAGCAGCAGGACCGGGAAGTGCACCAGAAAGACCGAGTACGAGATCTTGCCGAGGAAGGCCAGCGGGCGGAAATTCGGCCATTGTGCGAGCAGGCCGGAGCGGCGGCCGAAACCGAGGAGCAGGGCGACGCCCAGGGCCAGCGCGATGCGCAGGCGGAAATCGATGACCAGCGCGGCGACGGCGACGGTCAGCATGACCCCGAGCCAGGCTGACATCTGCTTGCGGTCGGAAGCCCACCAGGCGGCGGCGCCCAGGCCGTAGGAGCCGAAGAAATAGATGGCCCAGTTGTCCCAGCTGGCGTCGCGGTTGAACCAGAACAGCGAAGCGGTGGCGACGGCCAGCACCAGCGCCGGGGCGACGATGCGGATGCGGCCGGACCAGAGCAGGATGGCCATCAGCGCAAACAGCTGGAAATCGATGGCGATGTACCAGACGCCGGCCGACAGCGCGTCGAAGCCGAGCAGGCCGTGCAGCAGCGTGGCGTGCGCCAGCCATTGCAGGAAGGTGGCGCGCGCCGGGATGGCATCGTCTTCCATCCATTGGTCGGCGATGGCGGCGGCGATGATGGCCAGGCCGATGGCGGCCAGATAGGGCACGGCCAGCCGCAGATAGCGTTTCCAGAGCAGCGGCAGGGGTGATGCGCCCAGCGCCTGGCCGTCGGCGGACAGGCCACGCGCCGCCAGGAAACCGGCGATGACCAGGAAGACCTGCACGGCCATGCGTCCGTATTCGAAGAACCAATTGAAAACGCCCGGGAAATAATCGCGCGCCGCCTCGGCCAGCGGGCCGTAGGACGAGAAATGGTTCATCAGGACGAGCAATGCCGCGACCGCCTTCAGGGCGTCGATCAGGGGCATGCGGTTGGCGTTCTGGCTCATGGCTGGGATTTTACAGGATTTGCTGCGGTGCACAAAGCTGATGCAGCATTGATTTGTATGGTTTTTGTTACACAAAACGCGCGACGAAAGAATTGGTGTACAAAGCCGGCAAATCGACCCACACACGATGGCCGCTGCCCGGGGCGACGGACACCGGCTGGCCGTCCTTGTTTTCCATGCGGGTCAGGCGCCAGCGGTAGTTGCCGGCGGGATGGACGCATTCCACTTCGTCGCCCAGCGCAAAGCGGTTCTTGACGGCGATTTCCATCAGGCCGCGCGCTGTATCGAAGGCCACGGCATCGCCGACATACTGGCTGCGGTCCGATTCCGAGTGGCCGCGCAGGTAGTTCTGGTAGTCGGCATCGTGGTGGCGCTGGTAGAAGCCGTCGGTGTAGCCGCGGTTGGCCAGGTTTTCCAGTTCGCCGAGCAGGGTGGC
>DATGXM010000586.1:0-5328 GCA_035298985.1 Azonexus sp.
AGGAAGACCTGCAGTTCGCGTTCCGACAACTGCTGGTGCGGCGCCTCGGCGGCGGTGCCGGCGACCTGGCCGGCGAGCAGTTCGGCGACGTGCGGCGACAGGTAACGGCGCCCCTGGGCGACGGTGCGCACCGCCTGCAGCAGTTCCGCCTGGCCGCATTCCTTGCACAGGTAGCCGTCAGCCCCGTGGCGGATCATGGTCAGCGCGTAGCGCTCTTCCGGATAGCCGGTGAGCACCAGTACGCGCAGATCGACATGGCGCTGGCGCAGGGTGCGCAGCACATCGACCCCGCTTTGCCCGGGCAGGGCAAGGTCGAGCAGCAGCACGTTGCAGGCGCTGTCCGGCAGGCGGGCCAGCGCCTCCTCGCCGGAAGCGGCTTCGAAGGCGATGGCGATGCCCGTTTCGTCGGCCAGCATTTCGCGGAAACCGGCCCGCACGATCTCGTGGTCATCGACGATGGCGACTCGCAGCACCGGAGCTCCTTCCTTGTCCTGGTCGATAGCGGTTGGAGGGGCCGGGCTGGCCCCGGTTCAGTGCGCCGGCTCGCCGGCGATGGCGGCGCGCGTCGCTTCGTACAGGGCCTGGCGCGGCCCGCCGAGGTCGACGGCCCGTTTCGCCGCGGCCTGTGCTTCGGCCGGACGACCGGCTTCGTGCAGGGTCTGGGCGAGATTGTTCCAGGCGTCGGCGGCCTCCGGATGCTCGTGAATCGCCTGGCGGTAGGCGGCCTCGGCGGCGGCCAGGTCGTGGCGCCCGTAGGCGGCATTGCCGAGGGCCAGGCGTACCGCCAGGTTGCCCGGCCAGCGTGCGAGGGCGGCGGTGTAGGCGGGCAGTGCCGCCGGCGCGGCCACCTTTTCGAGCGCCGCAGCGGCGGCGACCAGCCGTTCCGGCGTGGCGCCGGCCGGCAGATCCTGCGGCTGCGTGGCGACGAAGGCCCAGCGCCCGGATTTCGCCCAGCTCCGGTCGAAGCTGGCGAAGCTCGTCACCTGCCGGGGCGTCGTTCCTGAACGCAGGATGAACTGGCGCTCCGGCAGGTCGTAGCCGACCACCACGGCGTAATGCCAGCGGGTCAGGAGCCAGCCGGCGTCCTGCAACACCAGCACGGGATGGCCGGCGGCCAGTTCGGTGAGGAGGGCTTCGGGTGCGGGGTCGAGGACATAGGGCAGCAGTCCGCTGCGCCGCGTGGCGGCGAGCAGTTCGGCTTGCAGGCTGCCCTGGCGGCCGGGCAGGAAGACCGCGGCGCGCAGGTCGTCCGGCCGGCGTTCGATGCCGGCCGCGCCGAGCACCGTGGCCAGGGCGGCGGGCCCGCACTGGTAGGCAGCCTGCGGGTGGAAAGGGACGTCCGTCAGTTCGACGACCGGTGGCCGGGCATCGTCCGGCCCCTTGTCGGCGATGGGCAGGATGATGCCGCAGGCGGCCAGCAGAAGGCAGCCGGCGGCAAGCCAGAGACGGCGGCAGGACACCACGGACTAGATGATGGCGATCAACAGGATGGCGAGCAGCACGATGACGATGATTTCAGTGGTGGTGAAATCGCCGCCGGCCGGCAGGCTGTCGATGCTCTTCGCCAGCGTATGGATTTCCTCGGCATTCATCGCGTCGACCCGGTCGGCGACGCTGAGGCTGTCGACCCCCATGGCCTTCAGTTTCTCGGTGACCGTGGCGCGTTCGAGAAAGCTCTTCACCTTGGCCCGCTCGGCGTCGAGCGGGGCAGGGGCGGCCAGCTGGTCGGTGGCGACGATATCCGCCCGGGCCGGCGGCAGCAGCAGGGTGAAAGCAGCCAGGGCGACGGGCAGCCACCGGCGGGAAACACGAGTGTTCATGGCGGACCTCCTACAGCGGATGGGCGGCCGGCAATGCGGCCGGGGACCGTCGCGTTGCGACGGGAATGTCGCAGCGCCGGTCCAAGCCGATTAGAGCGCCGGAGTTGAGAAAACCGGCGGCGGGGTAGCGGGGCCGATCAGCGCAGGTGGCCTCCTACGCGCGAATCGGCCGGCGCCGACAGCGTCACCCAGGTCTGGCGGCTAGGATCGAATCGATTGCGGAGGTCGTATCGAGCCGTGCGGCACTGGCCGCCGGCCGCCTGAGCGGTCGTTTCCCCGAATCATCCATAGCCAAGGAGTACCCACCATGATGCGAAACAAAATCCTCATCGCCCTCGCCCCAGTCGTCCTCAGTTTGCCCGTGCTGCAGGCTTGCGAGCGCAGCGACCGCTCGCCGACCGCTTCGGTGCCGAACAGCGAGAAACAAGCCCGCACCCCATCCGCCCAGGACCGCATGCTGGAAAGCTCGCCGCCCGCTGCCGGCAACCCGTCCACACCCGGATCTACCTCCAGCGATACGTCGGGATCGTCGCCGTCGGGATCGATGTCCGGCGGCTCAAGCTCGAGCAGCCCGTCTAGCTCGAGCAGTCCATCAACGCCGGCTTCTCCCGGCAGCAGCTCGAATCAGTCGGGTGATACCCGCTGAGCAGGGTCGGCCGGCGGTTCTGGCCGGCGGCGCCAGCGGCCGGCGAGGGCCACGATGCCAAACAGCAGGCCGGCCAGCCAGCAGGCAGTCTGTATCGGCAGCAGCGTAGCCGCCAGCGCCGCGGCGCCCGGCAGGCCCGTACTCGGCGCCAGTTCGGCGGTCAGCCACAGGAAAAAGGCGAGGCAGGCGGCGAAGGCCGCCCATTGACCGAAAAGCCGATCACGTTCCTCCCCCTCGTTGCGCGGCTTCCGCCAAGGCAGGCCGGCGGCCAGGGCAATGCCCAGGCGTCTGCTGCCGCCCCACAGCAGGCCGGCGAACATGCCCAGCCAGAAAGCGAGTTCGATCCCCATCGGCCACAGGTCGGCGATCGGGTTGTCACCGGCCTCGGCATAAAAGAGCGCGACCAGCAGGCCGGCCAGCAGCGCGCAGACGGTGCCCGCCTGAAATGACACGTACAGCGCCCGCACCCAGAAGCGCAGTTCGCTTTCGGCATCGTCGTTGATCGGCCAGCGTTGGATATCGAGCATCATGGCAGCCTCCGGATCAGGAAAGGGACGACGTGCCGCCAACCGTGTTCAGCGCCGGGCCGAGGTTTCCGGCTCCTGTACCGCCTGCATCTGGTCGAGCAGCGCTTTCTTCTGGTTGGCCAGGTCGAGATAGCGCGTGTAGCTGCGGCTGATTTCCCGGTCGTAGCGCTGCAGGCGGTCCTGGCGTGCCTGCTGCTGGCGGACGTTCTCGTCGTAGTCGAGTGCCCGGCTGTCGTCGCCCATGGCCGAGTAGCGGCGGGTGCCCGGTGGCGGCGACGGTTCCAGTTCATTGCGGCGCAGTTCCTGGGTCATCTGGAACTGCTGGAAAACCGCTTGCTGCTCCTGCTGTACCCGGTTATAGGCAGCTTCCAGTTGTTCCAGGCGGGTATCGTCCGTTTCGGCGGCAGCCCAGCCCCAGGCCAATAGCGCAAGGATCAGAAACAGGATTTTCATGGCGGTCTCCCCGAAGCGGCAATGAAATGATGATTGCGGCGGCGTGTTAAGGCGGCCGGCGGGCGCGTCGGTATCATTCGGCGCATGCTGCCGGCCGGCGGCTTCCGCTTCGTCAGCCCGGCCCGCGGCGCGGCGGCCGGCTTGCGGCGGGCAACCGGCGAGGGGGCAGGGGACAGGGGCGGCGGTTCGCTGTCGCGCGCCTCGGCCAGCAGTTTGTCCGAGGATTTGCGGAAACTCTTGGCCCAGCGGCTGTCCTCGGGCAAGGGCGGGGCATTCTGCAGGCTGCGGGCGACGTCGCGCAAGGGATAGCCGGAAACCTGGAGCAGGCGCAGGGCGATGGTTTCGGCTTCCCGCGCCTGGATGGTCTGCTTGCTGCTGGCGGCCAGGGTCGAGCCGGCGGTCGAGATGGCGGTCTTGATCAGGCCGCTGCCCGGCACGACGACATTGATGGCGAGCGAGGCAAGCAGGCTGAGCACCGAGTTTTCTTCCGGATGGCGGGCGATGACATGGCCCATCTCACGGGCAATCACGAAGGCGATCCACGCATCGTCGGGCGCCTCGGCCGCCAGGCCGGAATTGAGTGCAATCCGGCCATCGGCGGTGGCGCTGCTGCCCGGCCCGTCGGCATCGATGGCATAGATGGCGAAGCGTCCGCCGGCGACATTGGGAATCTGTTGTTCGAGGTCGGGGTAGAGTATCCAGGCCCCTTCCTGCAGACGGCTGGCAACCCGCCTGATCTGCCCGGTAAAGCGTTCGTCGCTGCCGCCCGGGCATTCCTCCTCGTGGGCGGCGCACAGGACTTTGCGCCAGGACAGCGTGTTGAGGGTGAAAGTGGCATCGGCATACGCCGAAGCGATGGGCATGTCGACCAATTGCCTGGGGGTTGTCGGCGGGTTGGCGGTGCAGCCAGCTACGCCAAGGCAGCCAGCCATCACACACAACGCGGGAGTTTGCTCAAGCCACATGGTCGCAACCCTTTGCCTGTTCCCCCTCATGCCTGCCTGTGAATTTGACTTCGGGGCGGAGCCCGAGTTCGCCGCCGATTGGCGCATGCTGGCGGTTTCCTACACAAGCCGCGGCGACATCCGACAGGCACCGCCTTCCGGCTTTGCTACGCTTTGGCATATGCATGACGAAACCGGAACCTTCGAGGAACAAGTGGCGCAGATCGCCGATCGCGGCCTGGCCAACGCCGATTGCGTCGCGTTGCGCATGGTCGCCGATCGCCTGTGGCGCTCGCGCCATATTCCGGACCTGCGCCGGGTGCCGCCCGAGTTGCGTGCCGATGCCGGTTATCTGATCGAACGCCTGACGCGTTTCAACAACCTCGATCAGGGGCGCGAGATCGAAATCCTCACTGCGCTGGCTCCCTGGCAGGACGAGAGCGAGCACCAGTCACCGCCTACCTGCCGCGATCCGCTGGCCCAGGAATGGGGGGCCAGCAGCGCCCTGAGCAGCCGGCAACTGATCGGCCTGTGGCCGTGATCGTGCCGCGGACCGCCTGACTGGCGGCCCTTCATCGTCACCGGCCGGACGGCCGGTGCTTCAATGGCTGAATGTCTTGAAATCGCTGCGCAAACGCGGGCGTTCGGCCGACGTATCCCGGTGCCGGGTGGCGAGGCGGGCGGCGGCGAGCAGCAGGAAAAGTCCGGAGAACAGCCAGGCCATTTCCGACCACTCCAGCGCGTGCGGTCGCATGCAAAGTTCCGCGGTGCACAGGCTGGGCAGTATCCATTTGAAGACCATGAAAATCGCCTCGGCGAGCAACAGGTAGACGTGCCAGGGCAGTTGGGGTGCGGTGGGAAGACGAGGCATTTTTCCGGGAATGCTGAACATGGTGGAAGCGGCGGATTTCCGCGAGTGGATCGAAGGGCCGGGTGGG
>DATGXM010000587.1:0-3047 GCA_035298985.1 Azonexus sp.
ATCCGCGGGGAAGCCGGCGACTGGCATGGCGATTTCAGCCGGCTGCGGCACGCCATCATCCGGCAGGCAGTGGGCGCCCATCTCAGGAAAGCTCGCCCAGCTCCGTATTGTCTTTGCGGCTTTCCGAAAAATGACTGATCAGTACGCCGGCCGCCAGCGCGATGGCCAGCGAGGCCACCGGATGGCGGCATACCGTCTGGCACGAATTGGCGGTCCAGCGACGCTGCAGGCCGGCCAGCTGGGCGCGCTTCAGGCCGAGGCGACGGGCGGTGGATACCGCGGTGTCGGCGACGCGGTCTATGGTCTTGTGGGCGCCTTCGGTCAGTTTATCGATACGCGTACCGGCCTGGGCGGCCAGTTCTTCGGCGGCTCCGGAAAGCGAGGCCGGCTTGTCGCTGCTGATGGTTTGCATCTGTCGCTCCTTGAGGTGATGCGCGAAGCTGCGCCCACCGGCAGACGCAAACGGCAGGCCCACTGTTTTGGCCTGCTGCTTCCCGGCAAGGCCAGGAAAAATCCCCTTAACTGCTCTTGGGCGGGGTGACGTGTTCGGGGGCCGGTTCGGGATGCGCGGCGCGCTGGTCGTCGGCGTAGCTGCGCCGGTTGCCGGCCGGTGAAACCATCGGTTCGGCTTGCCGCGGCGGCGGTCCCGGCACGTTGGTGGAGGTGCCGTGCAGGTCGGTGTCCTTGAGGCCGCGCGCGATGTCGCGGGCGGCCTGCTGGATGATCTGGCGCGGCCCGAGGGCCTTGCGGTCGACCGTCGCCCGGCCTTCCACGCTTTCGTCGCGTTCGTCGGGTTGGGCGAGCCCGCCGGCCGGGGCGTCGCGGGTCGGAGACTGGCCGTGGCCGGTTGCCTGGGTATTGCGTTTCATCGGATTACCTCGCTTGATCGTTTGCCCGCTCGGGGCTGTAAGTGTTACCAGGGGATGTAAGGCTTACATGCCCCGGCCCGGTGTCGTGGGCCGGGAAGGCCGGCCGGTTGGCGGTAAATCTGCCATCGGCGTTCCCGGCGCCGGCTTAACGCGTTTCCGGATTGCTCGCGGCCATCCGCCGCTCGGGCCGGTGGGGCGGCGGCAGGGGCGGCTTGTCGGCATCGCCGTCGCCGTCCGCCGCTTCGTCCGGGATGTCGGCCTCGGCCTTGCCGCCGTGATAGACCGCGAGGCGGTTGTACAGCGTCTTCAGGCTGATGCCGAGGACTTCGGCGGCGAGCCGCTTGACGTTGCCGCAGTCGGCCAGGGTCGCTTCGATCAAGCGGCGGTTGACCTCCTCCAGCGTGCTGCCGATGCGCACCGTGAGCAGGGAATTGTCCGTCGTCTGGAATGGGCTTTCCGGCGGCGCGCCGACATCGATGATCTCGTCCGACATGATGAACATGCGGTGCACGTAGTTCTTCAGTTCGCGCACGTTGCCCGGCCAGCTGTGGGCGTAGAGGGCGGCGATGGCGGCCGGCGAGAAGCGCTTGTGGGTGTGTTCCTCGGCGTTGAACTGGTCGAGGAAGTGGCGGGCCAGGAACTCGATGTCGGTGCCCCGCTCGCGCAGCGGCGGCAGGTGGATCGGAAAGACGTTCAGGCGGTGGTAGAGATCCTCGCGCAGCGTGCCATCGGCCACTGCCTTCTCGGGCGAGCGGTTGGTGGCGGCGATCAGGCGCACGTCGGTGGCGATCGGTTCGTTGGTGCCGACCCGCATGAAGGTGCCGGTCTCCAGCACGCGCAGCAGCTTGACCTGCAGCTCGGGGCGCATTTCGGTGACTTCGTCGAGGAAGAGCGTGCCGCGGTGGGCGCGCTCGAAAAAGCCGCGATGCTGGCGGTCGGCCCCGGTGAAGCTGCCTTTTTCGTGGCCGAACAGTTCGCTTTCGATCAGCTGCGGCGAAATGGCGCCGCAATTCACCGGCAGGAAGGGCTGCGCCTTGCGCCGGCTGAGGTCGTGGATGGTCTGCGCCGCCAGTTCCTTGCCGACGCCGCTTTCGCCGATCAGCAGCACGTTGGCCGAGGTCGGCGCGACGCGCGCGAACTGGTCGTAGAGCCGGTGCATGGGCGGCGAGCGGCCCAGGGTCTGGCCGAAGCGGCCGAGCCGGCGCAGCTCGTCGCGCAGTTCGACGATTTCGCGGCGCACCTCCTCGGGGCGCGGGATGCGCAGCAGGATGCCGCGGAGCCTTTCGACGTCGATCGGCTTGATCAGGTAGTCGGCAGCGCCGGCGCGCAAGGCGCCGACGGCCGTTTCGATGCTGGCATTGCCGGTGACGACCACGACATCGGTCACGTTGCCGGGATCGAGATCGGTCAGCAACTCGATCCCCTGGCCATCCGGCAGCGTCAGGTCGGTGATCAGCAGGTCCGGGGCCGAACGGCTGAGATGAGCACGTGCCGCGCGCAGGGAACTGGCGCTGGCAATGGTGAATCCTTCGCTGCGGACCAGATCGGTGATCCAGGCGACGGTCTCGGGGTCGTCATCAACAAGCAACACCTGGGGCATACCGCTTTCCTTGGACTGCATTTGCCACCTGGTCGAGGCGTCAACGAATGGCCTCCCCTCCCCGATGGCTTTTCGTTAAAGTCATGTGCAATGGACAACAGCAAGGGGACGCGGTTCATGCCGCGTCCGGGAGAACTATTCCCCGCCTGCTTTAACCGTTGACGATACGTCCGCCGTTCGGATGGAGTACCTGGCCGCTCATGTAGGACGAGGCGTCGGTAGCGAGGAAGACCAGGGCGGGCGCCACTTCGTCCGGTTGGCCGGGACGTGCCATGGGCGTGTTGTCGCCGAAGTGCCCGACCTCGCTGGCCGCGAAGGTGGAGGGGATGAGCGGCGTCCAGATCGGCCCGGGCGCCACCGCATTGACGCGGATGCCCTTATCGACCAGCTGCAGGGCGAGCGAACGGGTGAATGACACGATGGCGCCCTTGCTGGCCGAATAGTCGAGCAGATGGGGGCTGCCCAGATAGGCGGTAACCGAGGTCGTGTTGATGATGCGGGCGCCGGAGCGCAGATGCGGCAGGGCGGCCTTGGTGCAGTAGAACATGGCGAAGACGTTGGTGCGGAAGGTACGCTCG
>DATGXM010000588.1:0-7972 GCA_035298985.1 Azonexus sp.
GAGCGGCTCGAACAGAAAGCCGCCCGTTGAGGGTACAGTCATGAGCAGTCAACACGCTTCCCCAGAGGTCACCGGCCAGCGCTTCGCTGCGCTGGCGCTGGCGGCGCTCGGCGTCGTCTACGGCGATATCGGGACCAGCCCGCTTTACGCGGTGAAGGAAGTCTTTGCCGGCAATCATCCGATTCCGGTCACCGTGGCCAATATCTACGGCAGCCTGTCGCTGTTCTTCTGGGCGCTGATCATCGTCGTCTCGGTCAAGTACGTGACCTTCATCATGCGCGCCGACAACCGCGGCGAAGGCGGCATCATGGCGCTCATCGCCCTGGCGCTGCACACGGTGCAGGACAAGCCGCACCACGCCAAATGGATCATGATCGTCGGCGTGCTCGGCGCCGCGATGTTCTACGGCGACGGCATGGTGACGCCGGCCATTTCCGTGCTCTCGGCGGTCGAGGGGCTGGAGGTCGGGGCGCCGGCGCTGCACGCCTTCGTGATCCCGATCACCATCGTCGTGCTGTTCGTCCTGTTCTTCGTCCAGAAAAGCGGTACCGCCGTGGTCGGCGCCTTCTTCGGGCCGGTCATGCTGCTCTGGTTCACGACGCTTGCGACGCTGGGCGCGATAAATATCATTCATCACCCGGCCATCCTTAGCGCGCTCAACCCGATGTATGGCATCGAGTTCCTGCTCGCCAACAAGGCCATGTCGCTGATGGCCATGGGCAACGTCGTGCTGGCGGTGACCGGAGCTGAGGCGCTCTATGCCGACATGGGGCATTTCGGCCGCAAGCCGATTTCCCGCACCTGGTTCCTCTTCGTGCTGCCGGCGCTGGTCCTCAATTACTTCGGGCAGGGCGCGCTGATCCTCGCCGACCCGGAAGCGGCCAAGAACCCGTTCTTCCTGTCGGCGCCGGAGTGGGCGCTCTATCCGCTCATCGGGCTGGCCACGCTGGCCACCGTCATCGCTTCGCAGGCGGTCATTTCCGGGGCCTTCTCGGTGACGCGCCAAGCCATGCAGCTCGGCTTCGTGCCGCGCATGGAAGTGCAGCACACCTCGGAGAAGGAACAGGGGCAGATCTACCTGCCGGCGGTCAACTGGGGCCTGATGGTCGCCGTGATGATCCTCGTCCTCGGCTTCAAGTCCTCGAACAACCTGGCGGCCGCCTATGGCATCGCGGTGACCGGCGACATGGTGATCACCTCGCTGCTGGCCACCGTCGTCGTCGCCAAGGTGTGGAAATGGGGCTGGATCAGGGCCGGCCTGCTGTTCGCCTGCTTCCTGTCGGTCGAACTGGTCTTCCTCACCGCCAATATCCTGAAGATCCCCGATGGCGGCTGGTTTCCGCTCGTCGCCGGGATGGCTGTCTTCATCCTGATGACCACCTGGAAACGTGGCCGGCAGCTGCTGGCCGACCGCCTGAAGGGCGAGCGCCTGGAACTGATGATGTTCCTCGACTCCCTGGCCTCGTCGATGCCGACCCGGGTGGCCGGCACCGCCGTCTTCCTCAACGCCGACCCCAAAGGCGTGCCGCACGCCCTGCTGCACAACCTGATGCACAACAAGGTGCTGCATGAACGGGTGGTGCTCGTGTCGGTCCAGATATTCGACGTTCCCTACGTGCCGGATATCGACCGCGTCGAGGTGCGCCAGCTCAAGGAAAATTTCTGGAGCGTCATCGTCCAGTACGGTTTCAAGGACGAGCCGGACATTCCGGAAGCCATGGCGCTGTGCGCCGATTCCGGGCTGGAGTTCAGCCAGCTGGAAACCTCCTACTTCATCGGTCGGGAAACGCTGATTCCGCGCCTCGGTTCCGAAATGGCCTTCTGGCGCGAAAAGATTTTTGTCGCCATGTTCCGCAACGGCGGCTCGGCGACGGCTTTCTTCAACATCCCGAGCAATCGCGTCGTCGAGCTCGGTACCCAGGTCGTGCTGTAGGGCGGCTTCGCCGAACCCACTGCGACAGCTCGTCTAGCCTGGGCAAGCGGCGTAGTTCAGGGCGACGCCGACATAGGCCCACTGGTCGTAGGTGCGCAGGTAGGCGTTCTGGGCGCGATAGGCCTGCGCCTCGGTGCGCAGGGTGGCGCGGCAATCGGCGTACATCGCGTTGCCGACCTGGCGGTGTTGCAGGACGTGGACGATTTCGTGCAGCAGGAAGGAATGGTCGAGCGGCTGTTCGAGGTCCAGCGTGTCGCGGTACAGAATCCGGTAGTGCAGGGCGTCGAAATAGGCGGCGATACCCTTGCAGCCATTGCCGCCGTCCGGGCAGACCTGGCGTTCCAGCTCGCTGGGTGCCAGGGCTACGAAAGTCGGCAGTTCCTCGACGGGCACCGCCGGCAAGCCGGTGATGCGGACCGCGGCGGCCAGCAGGAAAGCGATCAGCGTGGTGTCCATGTGCGAACTCCCGTTCCGGCAATCCACTGACTGCCCATGACGGGTAGAGCGCCGGGCGCGCGCTTCGTTCCGCGCCTAGTCCCTTTGGTGCACGCTTACAGCCGGCGGATCTTTTCGAGCAGGGCCGTCGTCGATTTCTGGTGGATGAAGGGAATCGAATGCACGCTACCCCCCCAGCCGCGCACTTCGCTGCAGCCGACGATCTTGTCGACCGGCCAGTCGCCGCCCTTGACCAGGATTTCCGGCCGGCATTCCAGGATGCGCTGCAAGGGGGTGTCTTCGTCGAACCAGGTGACCAGCGCCACGCAGCCGAGCGAGGCCATGACGGCCAGGCGGTCTTCCAGCGCGTTGACCGGACGGTCGTCGCCCTTGCCCAGGCGCTTGACCGACGCATCGCTGTTCAGCGCGACCACCATGCTGGTGCCCAGCGCGGCGGCCTGGGCCAGATAGGTGACATGGCCGCGGTGCAGGATGTCGAAGCAGCCGTTGGTGAACACCAGCGGGCGGGGGAGTTGCGCGGCACGGGCGGCGAGCCGGTCCGGCGGACAGATTTTGGTTTCGAAATTGGGCGGGGCGTAGGACATGGCGGGCGGATGAGTGGCAACAGCCCCGCATTTTAGTGCCTGTTGGCCGCTCCCGCGTGAAAACACCGGCTGGCTTGCATCCCCCGGCGCTCAGGCGGCACTGCGGCGGAGAAGGGCGTTCAGTTCCGGGCAGAAGGCGGGGCGGTTCCATTCGATCCGCCGCCCCATGCGCAGGGACTCGTCGACCTCGCGGGCGGCCGGTGAATGTTCGAGCAACAGCGGAAAGTCGCGGCCGGCGTCGCAGACGCTGAAGATCTGCACCAGCACATGGCTGCACGCCCGGTAGTAGTCGGCGTCGAGGCGGACATTGCCGGCGCCGGCATCGCAGTCGTCGACATAGGCGGCGGCCCGGCTGGCGGTGGCGGCGAGTGATTCGAGATCCAGTTGGCTGCAGTAGGTCATGGTGAAACTCCTTGGTGCGGAGGCGGGAAATTCGCCGCTCCCGAGTCTAATTACGACATGCCGCTGCAAAGGTTGAGCCCGGCCCGGCCATGAAACCACGAGACACACGGCCGATAGCGGGCGTCGCGTCATTTTGGCATCAAAACGGGGCGGGAAGGGCTATCGTCTGCCCGGCTGATGCGCACTATGGACGGTGAGGTTTTGCCGCGGCCAGTGAAAATTTTTCAAAGGGCGGGCGAACGACGGGGCGTCCAGGCGGTCCATCGACTGTGCGCGTGGTGCGCTGACCGGAACACCTTGGGGGCTGGGTATGAACGCAATTCTGAAACGCTGCTTGACCATTGCCGGACTGCTGGCGGCCAGTGCGCTATCGACTGCTGCGACGGCAGCCTGTCCGCCGCTGCTCGAGCATACCTTCAGCGTCCTGCAGGACGGCAAGCCGCTGCCGCTCTGCCAGTACGCCGGCAAGGTGATCCTGGTCGTCAATACCGCCAGCTATTGCGGCTTCACGGCGCAGTACGACGGCCTGGAGAAGCTATACGCCCGGCTCAAGGACAAGGGGCTGGTGGTCCTCGGCTTTCCCTCCAACGACTTTGGCGAGCAGGAACCGGGCAGCGACAAGGAAATCGCCGATTTCTGCCGGCTTACCTATGGCGTCGAGTTCCCGATGGCCGGCAAGACGGTGGTCAAGGGCAGGAATGCCAATCCTTTTTATCTGAAGCTGGCCGAAATTACCGGCAGCCGGCCGAAGTGGAATTTCCACAAATACCTGATCAACCGCGATGCGACGCAGGTGGTGGCCTACTCCAGCTTCACCAAGCCCGACGACAAGGACTTGCTGCAGAAAATCGACGAATTCCTCCGCTAGCCGCCAGCCCGGCACGAGGCTAGCGGGCGCCGAGCAGCTTGCCGAGCAGGCTGCCCGAGTTTTCGTGTCCGGTCAGCACATACGCGAGTTCGTTGGCGTTGCGCAGGGTCAGTTCGAGGTCGCGCTGTGCGGCCAGCGGGCTGGCGAACAGCAGCTGATCACCAGCCCGCAGCCGGAAGTCGTCGCCCGGCAGGATGAAATAGTCGCTCCCCCGTTCGACCAGCAGCGGCACCACCGGCAGCCGGCATTCGCGGTTGGCGCCATCGGGCAGGATGTCGCCGAGCCGGATTTTCTGATCCTGCATCAGCGCTTGCCACAAGGCCGGCGCCTCGGCCGCATTCAGGCGATTGTCCCAGATCACCGGGGTCAGCCCGGCGCATTCGGCATGCAGGCGCTCGACCAGTTGCCGGCAGCGTTCTTCATCAATGTGCGGTACACGCTCGAGAAAATGGGCGAGCAACGGTGCGGTCAGGATGGCGATGCATTCCTGGGCGATGATGCGGCTGGGCACCACCGTGAAGTCGGCGTCACAGGCGGCGAACAGGGCGGCGTTGGCAGCGTGGTTCTGGCGGGCGACGACGAACAGGCGGGGATTGAGTTTGGCCGCGGTCACCGCGATCGACAGGTTGTTGATGTCGTTGTCGCTGCCGGCGACGATGCCGCTCGCCTGGTCGATGCCGATCTGGCGCAGGGTGTCGGCTTCGCTGCCGTCGCCGGCGATGCCGTGGTCGGCGTCCTGGGCTACCGGGTCGATGATGGTCAGCGTGATGCCGGTATCGCGCAGGCGATTCGCCACGGCATGGCCGAAGTGGCCGTAGCCGCACAGGATCCAGTGGCCGCGCGGCGGCCGGTGCGGTTCGGGGATCGGCGTCTCGGGCAGGCTGGTGAGCAGTTCGATCAGCCGGAAACGCTCGGGGGCGGCCACGGCCAGCGCCAGGCGTTCGGCAAAGCGTTCGTAGGGGTTGATGATGTGGTCGGTGCCGAAGGAGGCCATGTTGGCGGCGACCGCGGCCTGTTCGGCGCGCGCGATGACCGGAATGCCGGGATTGAGCAGGCGCACGGCAATGGCGATGGCCAGGTTGGCCTGCTCGTCGTTGGTGATGGCGAGCACGCCGCGGCAGCGCCGGTGATTCAGCCCGGCCAGGCGCAGGTTCTCCGGCAGCCGGGCGTCGGCGGCGAGGGCCGGGGTGTCGGTCTTGAAATCGAGGAGGTCGAGCTCCTCGACGCGCAGTTCCTCCTTTTCGATGACCACGAAGGCCTGGCCGATATGGTCGAAGCTGTGCGCGATCAGGCTGCCCGTTTCACCGCAGCCGCAGATCAGGAAGAAGTCCTGGCGGGTCTGGCGGACGCGGCGGGCGAAGCGGTTGGTGGTCAGCGTGTTCTGGAAGCCCTTGCCCTGGAGCAGGGCGATCAGCGTGACCACGGAATACGACCAGCCGATCACCGTCAGGTAGATGCAGAAGGTGACCCACAGGCGCTGGGCATCGGAGAAGGCGACGGGGATTTCGCCGAAGCCGATGGTCGTCGCCGTGTAGCTGATGAAATAGAAGGCGTGGAAGAAGGAGAGCGGGGCGCCGGGCTTGCCGTCGGCATCGACGCCGGGCACCAGGGTCAGGCCGAAAATCGAGATCGCATAGATGACGATGAGCACGATGATCGGCGCCCGCATGCGGCGCAGGACCAGGAAGAAGGTGCTGTTCACGGCCTGCTCCGGCCTAGCGGCGCAGCATCACGGTTTCGATGATCAGGATGATGACGGAGACGATGTTGGCAAACAGCGCTCCGCCGGACAGCGACACGACGCTGGAGGTGATATGCGGCGTCATGCCGGAGCCGGTGACATGCACGGCCACGGCCCACGTGATGGCGGCGGCGATCAGCTGCAGGTCGGCGACCAGGCTGGTGGATAGGTGGATGGCGCCGATCTGGGTGCGGTCGCCGAACTTGAGGGCGGTGGCGATCATGCTGACGACCAGCGCGGCGGCCAGTTCATAGACGCTGTGCAGATCCGGGTTGGCGATGTCACCGATGAAGAACCCGAAGTTGAGCGTGGCTGCCAGCAGGATGAAGAAACCGAAAATGACTTTTTCGAGATTCATGGAGCTCCCCTTCTCCAAAACGAACAGGGCGCCCCGCGTTGGCCGGGCGCCCTGTTAGCTTACTCCTGTTCCGCTGCGCAGAATTCGCGAATCAGCGACTTTCCACCGGTGCGCTTTGCGGCGGCGGGGTGCGGGCGCCGAGCACCTGATTGTCGAGGCGGCGGGTTTCTTCCTCGCTGACCACTTCCAGCACATTGACCACCTTGACGACGCCGGCCGTGGTGCGGGCGACGGCGATGGCGACCTTGGCCTCGCGTTCGTTGACGATGCCCATCAGATAGACGATGCCGCGCTCGGTCAGTACCTTGATGTGGTTGGCCGACAGCTGGTTGGTATCGACCAGGCGGGCCTTGACCTTGGAGGTGATGAAGCTGTCGTTGCTGCGGCTGGCGAGCGGCGTCGCCGGGCCGATGCCCAGTTCGTTGTACACCTCCTTGACGCCTTCGATCTTGCGGATTTCGCTTTCGATGATCGACTTCGCTTCCTCGCTCGGCACCTCGCCGGTGATCAGCACGCGATGGTTGAAGGAGGTGAAGTTGGCGTGGGACAGGTTCTTGTACTGGGCCGGAACGTGGTTGTTGGCCTTCCATTCCGTCGTTTCATCATCGGTCTGCGTGCCGGTCGACCGGCGGTCGTGCGCCGACATCACGCTGGCTGCCGCGGCGGTGCCGAGCAGGGCGGCTTCGACACAACCCTGCAGGGCGGGCAGGGCGACCAGCAGGGCCAGGGCGGCCAGGCTCAGTTTGGCTTTTTGCATCATTCGACTCCCAAGAGAAGAGCATCGATGCCATCGCACAGGCAGTGGATGGTGAGCAGGTGGGTTTCCTGGATGCGCGCCGTGCGGTCGGCCGGTACGCAGAGATGGATGTCGTCGTCGCGCAGCATCTCGCCGATCTGGCCGCCGCCCTTGCCGGTCAGCGCAATGACGCGCATGTCGGCTTCGTGGGCGGCCTTGATCGCCTCGATGACGTTGCCGGAATTGCCGGAGGTCGAGATGGCCAGCAGCACATCGCCGGCGTGGCCGAGGCCGCGCACCTGCTTGGAGAAAATCTGGTTGAACGAATAGTCGTTGGCGATGGCGGTCAGGATCGAGCTGTCGGTGGTCAGCGCGATGGCGGCCAGTTCCTGGCGCTCGGCTTCGAAGCGGCCGATCAGTTCGGCGGCGAAGTGCTGCGCGTCGCCGGCCGAGCCGCCGTTGCCGCAGGCGAGAATCTTGCCGCCGTTGATCAGGCTGTTGGTCATCGTTTCGATGGCGGCGGCAATCGGAGCGGCCATCATTTCAACGGCATTGAGCTTGGTGTGGGCGCTGTCTTCGAAATTCTTGGCAACGCGGGCGATCAGATCCATATCGTTCGTGGTTTTGTGTCTATAGATCAAGGCATTCTACCTCACAGCTCGACGAAGACTTCGAAGGCTACCCGTTGCCACGGATTTTTGTTGTCGCTTATGGACGACACGCGGGCGGTCAGGCGCTCGCCGGCGTCCAGCGCGGCGGCGATGACGCGGTTCTCGGCGCGCGGCACATAGCCCAGCTTGCGGCCGCGCCATTCGACGCGGATGGCATTGCGGTCGTGGCGGTTGTCCGGCTCGCGGACCAGGGACAGCGCGTCGCCGGCCCGGATCTCCTGCC
>DATGXM010000589.1:0-2969 GCA_035298985.1 Azonexus sp.
CGCGGCGGCCGGTTTCCTGCTCTGGGCCTTCCAGCGCGCCTTCCTGTCGCAGGCCAAGGCCGGCGGCCACGACGTCGACCGCACGCTGCCCATGGAGTACGTGGTGTGCGGCATTGCGCTGGTCGCCATGCTGGCCATCGGCTTCTTTACCGAACCCTGGCTGTTCTTGACCGAAACGGCCAGCCAGGCGGCTGCCGCGAGGTTCGCACGATGAGCCTGCCGCTGCTGTCGCTGCTGATCTTCCTGCCGTTGGTGACGGCTGGGGCATTGTGGCTGCTGCCGGCCCGCCGGGCGCGCCAGCTGGCGGCCGTCAGCATGCTGGTGTCGCTGGCGCTGTCGGTCGCCGCACTGTTCGCCTACGATCCGGCCGGGGCGCGCTTCCAATTGGTCGAGCACTTCGCCTGGATCGCCAGCCTGAACGTGCATTACCGGGTTGGCGTCGATGGTCTGTCCATACTGTTCCTGCCGGCCACCGCCCTGTTGTTCCTCGGTTCGCTGGTCGCCTGCTGGAATGCCGTGCAGGCGGCGCCGCGTTTTCATTACGGCCTGCTGCTGGTGCTCCAGGCCGCCACCTTCGGCATTTTCTGCGCCCTCGACACGGTGCTCTTCTTCGTCTTCTGGGAACTGACCCTGGTCCCGCTCTATTTCCTGCTCGGGCGCTGGGGCGCCACGGCGGGGGCGGCGGCCGCCGCGACGCGCTATTTCCTGATCATGCTGGCCGGTGGCATTCCGCTGCTGCTCGCCTTCGTCATCCTGGCCGGCAGCCAGCCGGTGCCGACTTTCGACCTGACGGCGCTGCTCGCCTTGCCCTTGCCGCGCGCCACGCAGACGGCGGTTTTCCTGCTCTGCCTGGTCGGTTTCGGCGTCAAGGTGCCGCTGGTGCCGCTGCACACCTGGCTGCCGCAGTTCGCGCTGGCCGCGCCCGGCTCGCTGACGGCGCTGCTGGTCGGACTCAAGATCGGCGCTTTCGGCCTGATTCGCTTTGCCGTGCCGCTGGCGCCGGATGCGGCGCTCGACCTGCACTGGCTGCTGGCCGGCCTCGGCACGGTGGCCATCCTGTACGGGGCGGTCGGCATGCTGGCGCAGAGCAATATGCGGGTCAGCCTGGCCTACGCCGGCATCTGCCACGTCGGCCTGGCGGTGCTTGGCCTGGCATCCTACACGGCACAGGGGGCGCAAGGGGCAGTGTCGCTGCTCCTCAGCTTCTCGGTGGCGACCGGCGGGGCCTTCCTGCTCCTCGAATTCCTGCGCCAGCGTACCGGATCGACCGATATCCATGCCCTGGGCGGTGCTGCGAAAAGCATGCCGCTGCTTGCCACCGGCTTCCTGATCTGCGGCCTGGCCGGGGTCGGCATGCCGGGAACGAGCAGTTTTCCGGGCGAGTTCATGCTCATCATCGCCGCGCTGCAAAGCCACACCGGCGCCGGCATGGCGGCGCTGTTCGGGTTGTCCATCGCCGCCGGCGGTTTCCTGTCGCTTTACCGCAAGGCCTTCTTCGGGCCGGTGGACAAGGCCGGAGTGGCCCAGGCCAGCGACCTGCGGCCGCGCGAATGGGCGGTGCTGGTGGCGCTGATCGTCATGATCGTCAGCATCGGCATCTATCCCGGGCCATGGATAGAGCTTGTCCGCCCGGCAGCCGAGGCGTGGGCGGCGGGGTTGAACCGCTAGCCGCAAATTCCGTCATTCCCGCGCAGGCGGGAATCCAGGCAAAGGCTTGTGATGTATCTCTGGGTTCCCGCCTACGCACCCCAAGGATACTTCCTGCGGGGCGCGGGAACGACAGTTATATGGTGTCAGGCCTTCTTGACGAATTCCGACTTGAGCTGCATGGCGCCGATGCCGTCGATCTTGCAGTCGATGTCGTGGTCGCCTTCGATCAGGCGGATGTTCTTGACCTTGGTGCCGACCTTGACCACCGACGACGAACCCTTGATCTTCAGGTCCTTGATGACGGTGACCGAGTCGCCGTCCTGCAGCACGTTGCCGTTGGCGTCCTTCCAGACGCGCTGTTCCTCGACTGCTTCGACGGCCTGTTGCGGCCACTCGTGGGCGCATTCCGGGCAGACGTAGTTGGCGCCGTCCTCGTAGGTGTATTCGGAGTTGCACTGCGGGCAGTGGGGCAAAGCGCTCATGGGTTTTCCTTGTCAGTAATCTTCTTCGAGGCCGCCCATCAGGTTGGGCAGCAGGATGTAGGCGCGCCGCAGTGCGGCGGTGAGGTCGGCGCAGACGTTGTCGTCGCCCAGGTGATCGATGAATCCGGAGCGGTAAAGCAGCGAGCCGGGCTGCGAGTTTAGCCCGCAAACGAGCAGGGTGCAGCCGCGGTTCTGCAATTTGTCGCGCAGGTTCTCCAGGCCTTCCAGGCCGGTGGTGTCGAGCTGGATCAGCCGCGTCATGTCGAGGATGACCACTTCCGGGTGCCCCGCGCGCGGGTCGAGCAGTTCTTCCAGCTTGTTCACCGCGCCGAAGAACAGCGAGCCGAACAGCTGCCAAGTGGCGACGCGCATGCTGCCGTCCGGATACAGGAAGCGCGGGTCGTGCGCCTCCTCGCCCATCGGCAGGCGTTCGATGCGGGTCAGTTCCGACATCCGGTAGATAAAGAACAGGCTGGACAGCACCATGCCCAGTTCGACGGCGATGGTCAGGTCGAACAGCACGGTGACGAAGAAAGTGGCGAGCAGGATGATCCGGTAGTTGTACGTATAGCGCTTCAGTTCGACGAACTCGTGCCATTCGCCCATGTTGATGGCGACCACCATGACGATGGCCGACAGCGTGGCGAGCGGCACGTAGGCGGCGAGCGGCGCGGCGAGCAGCACGATGGCCAGCAGCACGATCGAGTGGATGATGCCGGCCGCCGGACCAGATCCCCGACGCCGATCGCGACTACTACCTCGAGCGGATCTACCCGACGTACGGCAACCTCGCGCCGCGCGACATCTCCTCGCGCGCCGCCAAGGAGGCGTGCGACG
>DATGXM010000590.1:0-6349 GCA_035298985.1 Azonexus sp.
GGCGGCGGCAGCGCTCTTCGGCTTGGCCGGTTCGCAGTCCTCGGGCGGTGTCTCGGTTTTGTTGGCCTTCTTCGTCGTCTTCGACTTGCTGGTCTTCTTCTTGGCCGGTTCCGGCGGGCATTCCGGCTTGGCCGGCGCGGCGGCCTGGGCCGACTGGGTGGTCGCGGCGGGGGCGGCGGCCGGTGTCGTTTCTTCCGGCTTGGCTTCATTGCTCTTGCAGCCGGCGACGATGGCGCCGGCGGCGAAGAGCAGGGCGAGGGTGAGTTTGCTCATGATGCGGGTCTCATGACGTTGTCGAGTGGACAAATGTAGCAGGTATGCGAGCAATTAGGCTGCGTGGTAGCCAGTGACCCGCTCGACTTCGTTCTTCGAGCCGAGGATGACCGGCACGCGCTGGTGCAGGTTGTCCGGCTGGATGTCGAGGATGCGCTGGCGGCCGGTGGTGGCGGCGCCGCCGGCCTGTTCGACCAGGAAAGCCATCGGGTTGGCTTCGTACATCAGGCGCAGCTTGCCGCCCTTGTCCTTCATCTTGCTGTCCAGCGGGTACATGAAGATGCCGCCGCGGGTCATGATGCGATGCACGTCGGCGACCATCGAGGCTACCCAGCGCATGTTGTAGTCCTTGCCGAGCGGGCCTTCCTTGCCCGCCAGCATCTCGTCGACATAACGCTGCACCGGCGCTTCCCAGAAGCGGCGATTCGACATGTTGATGGCGAATTCCTTGGTGTCGGCCGGAATCTGCACGTTTTCCTGGGTCAGCACGAACTGGCCCTGTTCGCGGTCGAGCGTGAAGACGACGACGCCGTCACCGACGGTCAGGACGAGCAGGGTGGTCGGCCCATAGACTGCGTAACCGGCGGCGACCTGCGCGGTACCGGGCTGCAGGAAGGCCTGTTCGGCGGCTTCCGGTGTCGACAGGTCGGCGCCTTCCGGGCACTTCAGCACCGAAAAAATCGTGCCGATCGAGACATTGACGTCGATGTTGGACGAGCCGTCGAGCGGGTCGAAGGTGAGCAGGTATTCGCCCTTCGGGAAGCGGTGCGGCACCAGGTGCGGCAGGTCCATTTCCTCGGAAGCCATGGCGGCGAGGTGGCCGCCCCATTCGTTGGCATCGAGCAGGATGTCGTTGGACAGCACGTCGAGCTTCTTCTGCGCTTCGCCCTGCACGTTGTCGCTGCCGGCCTCGCCGAGCACGCCGCCGAGTCCGCCCTTGCCGATGGCGATGGAAATGGCCTGGCAGGCACGGGAGACGATTTCGATCAGGAATTTCAGGTCGCCGGTCAGGGCGCCCTTGTTGCGTTGTTCTTCGGTGAGGTAGCGCGCCAGCGTGCGTTGCTGTGCCATGGGAACTCCAGCGTCAATGACAAAGGCGCGATTTTACTCCGTGCGCTGTTTGGCGTGCAGGAAGGCGAAGGCGGCGGCGCTGGTGAGCGGCTTGCTGAACAGGTAGCCCTGGACTTCGTCGCAGGCGTTCGAGCGTAGCAGTTCGAGCTGGTCCTCGGTTTCGACCCCTTCGGCGATGACGCGCAGGCCGAGCGAGTGGGCGAGGGCAATGGTGCCGAAAGCGATGGCGCGGTCGTTCAGGTCGTGCTCGATGTCGGCGACGAAGGAGCGGTCGATCTTCAGGTGGTCGATGGGGAACAGCTTGAGGTAGGCCAGCGACGAATAGCCGGTGCCGAAGTCGTCGATGGCCAGCGTGACGCCCATGCGGCCCAGGCGTTCGAGGATCAGGATGGCCTCCTGCGGATTCTCCATGACCGAGCTTTCGGTGATTTCGAGTTCCAGCAGTTCCGGCGGCAGCCCGGAGGTGGTCAGCGCATTGGCTACCGTTTCGCAGAAGTCGCGGCGCCGCAGCTGGCGGGCCGAGACGTTGACCGCCACGCGCAGCGGCTGGAGGCCGGCCTTGATCCAGCGCGCCATTTCCAGGCAGGCGGTGCTCAGTACCCAGTCACCGATCTCGACGATCATGCCGGTTTCCTCGGCGATGGGGATGAAGCGGGCCGGGGAGATCATGCCGTCGGTCGGATGATGCCAGCGGAGCAGGGCCTCGACCCCGGTCGGCGTGACGCCGGGGGCGCTGAACTGGGGCTGGAAGACCAGGCTCAGTTCGTTGCGCGCGATGGCATGGCGCAGCTTGCCCTCGATGTTCAGGCGCTCGGCAGCGGACTGGTTCATTTCCGCAGCGAAGAACTGGTAGTTGTTCCGGCCGGCCGCCTTGGCGTGGTACATCGCCGTGTCGGCATTCTTCAGGATGATGTCGCCGTCGGGGCCGTCGTCCGGGAAGATGCTGATGCCGATCGACGGGCTGGTGTGCAGGTCGTGGCCGTTGGCCTCGATCGGGGTGGACAGCGCTGCCGTGATCTTGGCGGCGACGGTGGCGGCATCGGCCGGTGTCGCGATGCCGGGCAGGATGACGACGAACTCATCGCCGCCGAGACGGGCGACGAAATCGGTTTCGCGCAGCAGGTTGGACAGGCGGCAGGCGACCTCGCGCAGCAACTCGTCGCCGACCTGGTGGCCGAGGGTGTCGTTGATGATTTTGAAGCGATCGAGGTCGAGGAACATCAGCGCCACCTTCCAGTTGTGGCGGCGGGCTTCCGGCAGCAGCTGGGCGAGGCGCATGAGCAGGGACAGCCGGTTGGGCAGCCCGGTCAGCGCGTCGTGCTGGGCGATGTGGCGCATGCGGTCCTCGGCCTGCTTGCGCTCGGTAATGTCGGCCAGAATCCAGACGTAGTGCGCCGGCATGCCGCTCTGCGGATCGTCGACGCGGTTGATGCGGGCGCCGGCCGGGAAATCCTCGCCGGACTTCTGGGTGACAGCCAGTTCGCCGTTCCACGAGCCGCGCTGGGCCAGCTGACTGGCCATTTCTTCGGGGGAATGCCCTTCGTCGAGGTCGATCAGTCCGAAGACGGTCTGGCCGATCAGTTCGAACGACTCGTAGCCGGTCATTTCGGTGGTGGCCGGGTTGATCGACAGGATGCGGTGGGCGTCGTCGGTGAAGATGATGCCGGCCGGCGTGTGGGTATAGACCTTCTGCGCCAGCTGCTCCCGTTCGGCGCTGTGCCGGCGTTCGGTGATGTCGGTATAGACCGTGACGAAACCGCCTTCGGCCAGCGGGACGCCACGTATCTCGAGAATCTTGCCGTTGGGGCGGGCGCGTTCGAAGCGATGGGTGACCGGGGTGGCGGAGCGGGAGACCAGACTCTGCACGATCTGCTCCGAATCCCCCGCTCCGTACTCGCCGCGCTCGGCGTTGAAGCGGAAAAGCGCCTCGAGGGGGGTGCCGGGTCGGGTCAATTCTTCCGGGAAATCGAGCAGGCGGCCAAACTCGGAATTGCACAGTTCGAGTACCGAGTCGCGATTGAACAGGCTGACCGCACTGGGGATGCTCTCGAGGACGGTGTGCAACTGGTCGTGCTGCTTGTGCAGGGCCATTTCGGCCGCCTTGCGCTCGGTGATGTCGGTATAGGTCGTGATGAAGCCGACCAGCTGATCGCCGATATGGAGCGGTTCGCCCTGCACCAGGTGCGTGTGGCCGTTGGGGCGCATGCGTTCGAAGCAGTGCGCCTCGAATTTCCGGGCCAGTTCGGTGATGCGCCGGACGTGGGTCTCGACATCGCCGGGGCCGTATTCGCCGCGCATGGCGGGAATGCGGATCAGGTCGGAGAAGGCGACGCCTTCGTACACTGCATCGTCAGGCAGGTTCAAAACGTCGATGAAGCCCTGGTTCCACACGCGCAGGCGCAGCTGTTCGTCGAAGACGCTGATGCCTTGCGGCATGTTCGAGACGACGGCCTGCAGGTAAGCCAGCTGGCGCTGGATGTCGCCTGCGGGGAGCGAGGAGGCGTCCGGTGACATCTAATTCAGGGTTTCAGTGGGTCAATGTCGAATGATAGCGGAAGGGGTAGGATGAAATCACAAAAACGATATGTTTTGTTATATATCGCAAATATTGTCACGTTCGCCATTTGATCGAGCAGCCGATGGAGGCGGTCTGCTCGCTGGGTCCGCGGCCGCTGGCGGCAATTTCCTGCATGGCGGCGAACAGTTCGCGCCGGGCGTCGGGCGGGGCCGGGTTGCGCCCCGAGGCATCGAGGCGGCCACGATATTGCAGTTCAAGAGCGGCGTTGTAGCCGAAGAAGTCCGGCGTGCACACGGCGCCGTAGGCGCGGGCGACGGCCTGGGTTTCGTCATATAAATAAGGGAAGGGGAAGTCGAGTTCGGCCGCCCAGCGCTGCATGTTCTCCGGCGCATCTTCCGGGTAGGCGGCGACATCGTTGCTCATGATCGCCACGCAGCCGATGCCGTGCCCGGCCAGTTCGCGACAGTCGCGGATCAGGCGGTCGATGATCGCCTTGACGAAAGGGCAGTGATTGCAGATGAACATGACCAGCAGGCCGTTCGGGCCGCGACAGCTGGCCAGCGTATGACGTTGTCCATCTCTGCCGGGCAGGTCGAAATCGACGGCCGGTTGGCCGAACTCGCAGACGGGCGGGTTAAGGGCGACCATGATTCACCACTCCAAAACGCATTTCGCCCATAATAGCACCGATGAATTCGCCCCGTTTTTACTGCCGTGAAGCGCTCTCGCCGGGGGCGCACGTCGAACTTCCCGAACCTGTGGCCCGCCACGCGGTGCGCGTGTTGCGCCTGCCGCCGGGAGCGACGATGGTGCTATTCGATGGCCGCGGCGGCCAGTACCCGGCGACCATCGAGCGCATCGAGCGCGACCGGGTCTATGCCGAACTGGGCGCCTGGGAGGATGTCGAGTGCGAGTCGCCGCTGGCCATCACGCTGGTCCAGGCGCTGCAGGCCGGCGACAAGATGGATTTCACCATCCAGAAGGCGGTGGAACTCGGCGTCCGCGACATCGTGCCGGTAGACAGCCGGCGCAGCGTGCTGAAACTGTCCGGCGAGCGGGCTGCCAAGCGGGTGGCGCACTGGCAGGGGGTCGTCGCTTCGGCCTGCGAGCAGTGCGGGCGCAACCAGGTGCCGCTGGTGGCGCCGCTGGAAAGGCTGGAAAACTGGCTGGCTCGTCCGACGCAGGCGCCGTTGCGCCTGATGCTGGCGCCGGATGCCGAGGACACGCTGTTGTCCATCCCGCCGGCCAAGGAGGTTCAGCTGCTGATCGGGGCCGAAGGGGGGCTCGACCCGCAGGAAATGATTGCGGCCAGGCAGTCCGGATTCCGGGCGGTGCGCATGGGACCGCGCGTGCTGCGCACCGAAACGGCCGGTTTGGCCGCCTTGGCCGTGCTGCAGGCGCTTTGGGGTGATCTCAGGGAGGGAAGTGTCTCCCCTTAGCGGCTTTTCAGCCTGCGACCGGGAGGCCTTGCATGCAGTGCAAGGAAAGAGGAGTGCAGTTTGGTTGTTCCAGATAAACGACGGTTGATGCGGTGCTCGCAAGGCCTCCCAGTCCCTCCGGGTTGCTACTGGCGGGCCGCGTCTGCGTCGTTGCGCAGCTGGCGAATGGGTGGCCATTCGCTGCGCCGCGCGCCTAGCATCCATCGGCCCGCCAGCAGCAACGCAGGCTGAAAAGTCACTAAGGGGAGACACTATGTTCGAGTCAGCGGAACTGGGCCACAAGGTCGACAAGAAGACGTTCAAGAGCGAAGTGCCCAAGCTGCGCGCCGAATTGCTCGACGTGCAGTACGACATGCTGCAGAAGAAGGAATTTCCGGTCGTCATCCTGATTTCCGGCGTCGACGGCAGCGGCAAGGGCGAAACCATCAACCTGCTGTATTCGTGGATGGACCCGCGCCATATCTCGACGCTGGCCTTTTCGGCGCCGAGCGACGAGGAAGCCTCGCGGCCGCCGATGTGGCGCTACTGGCGCGCTTTGCCGCCGAAAGGGCGGATCGGCATCTTCGCCGGTTCCTGGTATTCGCAGCCGATCGCCGAGCGCGTTGCGGGCAAATTGCCGACCGACGAGCTGGATGCCCGCCTCGACGATATCAACCGCTTCGAGGAAATGCTGGTCAACGAAGGCGCCTTGGTGCTCAAGTTCTGGTTCCATCTTTCGAAGGACGGCCAGAAGAGCCGCCTGAAGGCGCTGGCCAAGGACCCCAAGACGGCCTGGCGGATCACCCCGGAAAGCCATGCCCGCCTGAAGACCTACGACAGGCTGCAGGAGGTCGCCGGGCACGTGCTGCGCGTCTCCAATACGGCCCATGCGCCTTGGATCATCGTCGAAGGGACCGATGACGCCTACCGCTCGCTGACCGTCGGCCGCATCGTGCTTGACGCGATGAAGAAGCGCCTGACGCAGACGGAGCGCCCGCGCGTCCCGGTGGCGCCGCTGATGCCGCCGCCGGTCGACGGACGCACGGTGCTGAGCGCGCTCGACCTGACG
>DATGXM010000591.1:0-3235 GCA_035298985.1 Azonexus sp.
CCATCCGGGCAGCTTCGGCAGCGCGCGCAGCTTCGGCTGCCTTGGCCGCCTGAGCCGCCTTGGCGGCCTGCGCTGCCTGCGCGGCAAGTATTTTCGACAGGCGGTCGATCAGGTTGGTCAGCCGCTTCTCGTTCTGTTGCAGGGTGCCGATTTCCTTGCGCTGCGCATTGACCTTGCTGGATATCTGCGCGTACAGGTTCTTGCGCTCCTCGCGCTGCTTCTGCAGTTCGGCGTGGCGTTTCTGCTGCTCGGCCTCGATTTGGGCCAGTTCGGCAGCCTGTTCCTTGGTTTCGGCGGCCAGTGATTTTTTCTTGTCCAGCGTGGCGTTGATTTCGCCCATCAACTCGGCGCGGGTCAGGGCGATGGCAGACAGGTAGTGCAGGTCGCGCGCCATCTGGTTGGGGTCGTCGCCGTTGAGGATCAGTTGCAGCGAATCCGGCGTGCCGCGCAGGTATTGCTTGTAGAGCAGCTTTTCCAGCTGGGACTGTTGCTGGCCGAGCGTGACGCCCAGTTCCTGCGACTGCTGCTCCAGGCCCTTCAGTTTGCGCTGCAGTTGGCCGCGTTGCTCGTTCAACTCGTGCAGTTCGCGCTGCAGGCGGGAAATCAGGCGTTCCGACTCACGCAGGCGGTCGCCGGCATCGGCGCGGCTTTCCTCGCTGCTCGACAGTTCCTTGCGCAAGCCTTCGATCCGGCTGCGCAATTCGCCGAGGTCGGCCTGCTTCTCGGCGATTTCCGGTGCCGCGACGGCCGGTGCGGCCTTGCGGTCGTGGCGCTCGATCGGCGGTTTGGCCCAGACCAGGGTGGCGCTGGCGAAGCATACGGCAATCAACCCGACCGTCAGCCCTTTGTCGAACCGCAGGAAGCGGCGTCTGTCGAACAGCGGATTTCCGGGGAGCATTGAGATTGATATCGATTAAGCCAAACGGGAATCGCTATTTTATAATGTGCCATTCACCGATAACGAGGTTTTATCTTGGAAAAGCCCTCCTTCAGTCTGATCGACAAGCAGGAACACATAGAGTTGGCCGCTCGTGCATTGAAGTCCATCGCGCATCCGCTGCGCCTGAAGATTCTGTGCGTTCTCGGCGACCAGGAAGCCTGCGTGCAGGAAATTGTCGATGCGGTGGGAACCTCGCAAAGCAATATTTCGCAACACCTGGCGATCCTGCGCGAAAAAGGCGTGCTGGTCACCCGCAAGGATGCCAACCGGGTTTTCTATCGAGTCGGCGACCAGCGCACGCTGCAGCTCGTCGGCATGATGCGTGAAGTCTTTTGCGGAACGGAGGACTGAGCGATGCCGATGGAATTCATCAACCAGAATATCCTGCTCATCTCGCTGGTCGTGGTCAGCGGCGCCTCGCTCCTGTGGCAGTTCGTCGCCCGCCCGTCCGGCAATAGCGTGTCGCCCGGCGAGGCCACGCAGCTGATCAATCGCGAAGACGCCCATATCGTCGACGTGCGCGAAGCCGACGAATTCGCCGGCGGCCATCTGCCGGATGCGATCAATATTCCGGCCGGCAAGCTGGCCGAACGGATCGGCGAACTGGAAAAGCTGAAGAGCAAGCCGCTGATCCTGTGCTGCGCTTCCGGCATGCGTTCGAACAAGGCCTGCGGCGAGCTGAAGAAGCAGGGCTTCGACAAGCTGTACAACCTGGCCGGCGGCGTTGACGCCTGGGTGGGGGCCGGTTACCCGATCAAGAAGGCTGGCAAGAAGAAATGAACGCCCGTGTTTTGATGTACACGACGGCCGTTTGCCCGTATTGCGTGCGCGCCAAGCAGTTGCTGAAGGCGCGTGGCGTGACCGAGATCGAGGAAGTGCGGGTCGATCTCGATCCCGAACGGCGCGATGAAATGATGCAGAAAACCCAGCGGCGTACCGTGCCGCAAATCTTCATCGGCGATACCCATGTCGGTGGCTGTGACGATCTTCATGCGCTCGATGCAGCCGGCAAGTTGAAGCCGCTGCTCGAAAACTGACCCGAAACAATTCAATCTCAGAAAGAAAACCATGGAACAAAACGCTCAACCGGTCTTCGGTATCGAAAAGCTGTACGTCAAGGATCTGTCGCTGGAAGTGCCGAATGCGCCGGAAATCTTCCTCGAGCGCGAACAGCCGCAGATCGAGATCCAGCTCAATACCGGCGGCCGCGGCGTCGGCGAAGGGGTTTTCGAAGTCGTGCTGACGGTCACCGTGACTGCCAAGATGGGTGAAAAGACCGTGTTTCTGGTCGAAGTTGGCCAGGCCGGCATCTTCCGCATCCAGAACGTGCCGGAAGAACAGATGGAACCGCTGATCGCCGTCGCCTGCCCGAACATCCTGTTCCCGTATGCCCGCGAAGCGGTGTCCGATGCCGTTTCCCGCGCCGGCTTCCAGCCCATCGTACTGCAGCCGGTCAATTTCGAAGGCATGTACATGCAGCGTCTGCAGCAGCAGGCCGAAGCTGGCGCGCCGACCGAAGTGCCCATCCAGTAAGGATGAAGGCCATGTGGCGCCGCGCGCTTGTCGCTCTTTCGCTGATCGGTGCGGCTGGCGCCGCGCAGGCCATCGACTATCGTTCGGTCAGCGTGCCGGCTGCCATACTGTACGACGCGCCTTCGCAGGCTGGCAAGAAGCTGTACCTGATCAAGGCCCAGACGCCGGTCGAGATCGTGGTCCGCCTAGACGGCTGGCTCAAGGTGCGTGACGCCGAAGGCACGCTGGCCTGGATCGAGGCGAAAAACCTCGTCGACAAGCGCACCCTGGTCGTCATCGCGCCGCGCGCCGAGATTCGCCAGGCCGACAAGGAGGAGGCCGCGGTGCTGGCCGAACTCGACAAGTGGGTGGCCGTCGAGTTCGTCGAACCGGCTTCTCCGGGTTGGGCCAAGGTCCGTCATCGCGACGGGGCGACCGGCTATATCCACGCCACGCAGGTCTGGGGTCTATGAACATTACGCTGCTTGGAGCCGGTGCCTGGGGAACGGCGCTGGCGATTGCCTTTGCCGGCAAGCATGCGGTCACGCTGTGGTCGCGCGAAGAGGACGTCGCCGCCGAGCTGCTGGCGACGCGTGAAAATAGCCGTTTCTTCCCCGGTTATCGCTTGCCGGATTCGGTGGTGGTAACCACCGATTTCGCTGCGGCGGTCGGTGGCGCCGAGTTGCTGGTCATCGCGACGCCGATTGCCGGCTTGCGCCCGACCGCCGAGCGCCTCAAGGCCCTAGCCTGTACGACGCCGGTACTCTGGGTATGCAAGGGTTT
>DATGXM010000592.1:0-13731 GCA_035298985.1 Azonexus sp.
TCGTAGTCATTCTTCAGACTGCGCAGGTTGAAGAACAGCTTGCGCTGCGCCTTGGTGGTGGCGACCTTGACCAAGCGCCAGTTCTTCAGGATGTATTCGTGTATTTCGGCCTTGATCCAGTGCATGGCGAAGGACACCAGGCGCACGCCGCGCGTCGGGTCGTAGCGCTTGACTGCCTTCATCAGGCCGATATTGCCTTCCTGGATCAGGTCGGCGTGCGGCAGGCCGTAGCCGAGATAGCCGCGGGCAATGGAGATGACGAGGCGCAGGTGCGACAACACGAGCTGACGCGCCGCCTCCACATCGCCCTCGTTGTGGAAACGCTCGGCCAGCCGGATTTCTTCCGCTTCGGACAGCATCGGGTAGCGATTCGCCACCTGGATGTAGGCGTCGATATTGCCGACTGTCGAAGGGATGGGAAGAGCCAAGGCGTTAGTCATAGCGTAATATCCTCCTTCTGTTTGCAACATAAGTTTAGCACTCGCAGGCTAGGAGTGCTAAGTTTGCGAAAAGTTTCGCTCCAGGAGTTTGGCTATACGCCCTCCGTGAGTGGCAACCGAGGCCCGCCGCGCATTCCGAGCGCGGCCGACAAAGGCTTGGGGCTCGGGAAAATAGAGGGTGCGGGTTGATTAATCCTGGGCAGGCAACACTATTATTCAGGCAAAGTCAGCCGGTCCGCGCCCTCTTTGCGCTGTCGCTGATACTGGTCGTGGTGGTCGTGCTGGGCGCCGGTATCCTGCTGCAGGATCTGCGCCACAAGGAACTGACGCATGCCCGGGCCGAGATCGCCAGCCTCAGTCGTATCCTCGCCGAGCAGACGACGCGGGCGTTTGATGGCATGACCCTAGCCATGCGGGGAGTGCGGGAGCGCCTGCACGACAGCACCGGCCATCGTCCCGAGTTGACCGGCGCCACGGTCCAGTCCTTGCTGCAGGCCCGTATCGTCGGGTTGCCGCAAGTGAAATCGATGTTTATCGTCGATCGCAACGGCAGGGCGGTGACTTCGTCGCGAACAGACCTGAAAGCGCCCTTCAACGTCGCGCAGCGAGATTTCTTCCGGCACTTCCAGAAGCCCGATGCCGGCGACCTGTATATTTCGCAGCCCGAACGTGCCCGCCTGGACGGCAAATGGACGTACTACCTGGCCATTCCCTTCCGGGACGCTGCCGACGGCTTCGGCGGCCTTGTCGTCGCGGCGGTGAATATCGGCTACTTCGAGGAACTGTACCAGAGCATCGGCCTGGGTTCGGTCAGCCGGATATTGCTGCTGGATCTGGACGGCGCGGTGATGGCCAGTAACAGCCCGGACCAGGAGAGGCTGGGCGCGGTCATCGACGACCGGAGTTTCATTGCCGTCAAGCAGCAGACCGCAACCGGCGAGGCGCTCATTGCGACGCAGCACGAGGCCGGGGAGCGCTGGTATTCCGGTTATCGCCGGGTGGCGAACTATCCGCTGATCGTCTCGCCTTCCGTCAAGGAAAGCGAGGTGCTAGGTCCGTGGCAAAAGGTCGCCGTTCCGATTGCGATCAGTACGGCCATGGCGGTGATTTTCATTGCCTCCGCCACCTTCATGGTCATCATGAATTTGTTGCGTAAAGAGCGCATGGCCCTGGCTTTGCGGGAGAGTGACGAACGCCTGCGCTACATGGTCCAGTCGGTCAGGGATGCCATGCTGACCGTCGGTGCTTCCGGCCAGATCACGCTGTTCAATCCCGCCGCCGAGCGCATTTTCGGATGCCGGGTGGAGGATGCCCTGGGTCAGGACTTCGCGCGAATTCTGCTGGAAAACCAACCCAAGCTGCTGGTCTGGCCGCTGATAAATTATGTCAATACGGGCCTGGCATCGCCGCCGGGGAGTTCCATTCTCGCCATCGTGTCGCTGATGCGTGAGGGAGGCGAGTTTCCGGTGGAACTCAGCCTGTCCACCTCCTTGTTCCATGGCGAGCCCCAGGTTACGGTCGGGCTGCGCGATTTGTCGGAGCGGTTGCAGGCGGAATACGAACTGGTCGAGAGCAATCGCCAACTCCAGGAGCTTTCTGCCGCGCTGGAAACCGTTCGGGAAGAGGAGCGATCGAGAATTTCCAGGGAGTTGCACGATGAACTGGGCCAGGCTTTGACCGGGCTGCGCATGGAGGTTTCATGGCTGGGGTCTCGCCTGCAGGCGCTGCAGCCGGAAATGGAGAAGAAGGTCGCCTCGGTCAAAAAGCTGATCGACACGACCATTGCGGCCGTCCGGCGGATTTCATCCGAACTCCGGCCGCTGGTTCTCGATGACCTGGGTTTTGCCGCAGCAGCTAACTGGTACGTGGATCAATACGCCGCCCGCACCGGTATTGCCGTTCGCTTGACCCTTCCCGAGCGCGATCCGGAGAATGGCGGGGTCGTGGCCACGACCCTGTTCCGGGTGCTGCAGGAGTCTTTGACCAATATCGCCAAGCATGCCGAGGCGAGCAATGTATCGGTGCGCCTGGCCCTCGCTGATAATTGGTGGCAACTGTCGATACAGGACGACGGCGTCGGCTTTGATGGGAAAATCCGTCCGGGGGCCGGTATCGGCCTGGCTGGCATGAAGGAGCGTGCCCAGATCGTGGGCGGGAGCTTTTCGCTGACCGCCGCTCGCGGTCACGGGACCCTGGTCGAAGTTCGCCTGCCTGTTGAGCATCTGGAGAAGGTTCGTAATGGAGAAAATTAGTGTTCTGCTTGCCGACGATCACCGGATCATCCGGGATGGCCTCAGGCAAATCCTGGCCGATACCGACGATCTGGCGGTTGCTGGCGAGGCTGCCAACGGCATAGAACTGATGCAGTTGGTCCGGGAAAGGGAATGGGGCATCCTGGTGCTCGATATTTCGATGCCCGGCCGGAGCGGCCTGGACCTGATCCGGATGGTCAAGGACGAGAAACCTTCGCTGCCCATACTCGTCCTCAGCATGCATCACGAAGATCAGTACGCGGTACGGGCCATCCATGCCGGGGCCTCGGGTTACGTGACCAAGGAAAGCGACAGCGAACTGCTGGTCGGCGCGATGCGGCGGGTGGCAGCCGGCGGCGTCTATATCAGCGACAAGGTGGCCGAACTGATGGTCCGCGGCGTTCGCCCGAATGTCGAACCCTTGCCGCACGATTTGCTGTCGGATCGCGAGTTTCAGGTGTTCAACATGCTGGTCGCCGGGATGGGGCTGACCGATATCGGCAGCGCGCTGTCGCTGAGCGTCAAAACGATCAGCACCCACAAGACGCACATCCTGCACAAGATGAACCTGGCCAATACCGCTGAATTGGTCCGGTATGCCATTGCCCACCAATTGGCCCAGCCCAGCGACTTTTGATGCGGTGAATAGGAAATTTCCTATAGCGTTTTTAGTCCCTTGCTGATGCAGGGTTATTCGGCCCGTCAGTAAACTTCCTGCTTAACAAGTTTTAACCGTTAGTCCCTCTGGGCTGGCGCTATGTACGGGAATGCAAGCTTCCCGGACTTTGTGAAAGGGTAGGAAATGAACTCTGGTATCGCTCGCGTTTCGTTGATTGCCGCTTCGGCGGTCGTCTTGTTTTTTTCGTCTGCAGCGGGCGCTGCCGTCGACGAAGAGGCAGCCAAGGCGCTGGCCAAGAAAAATGACTGCTTCAAGTGTCATGCCATCGACAAGACCAAGAAGGGTCCCTCCTACAAGAAGATCGCCGCCAAGTACAAGGGCAAGGAAGCCGAGGGCGAGCAGAAGATGATCAAGAACATCACCACGGGGCCAAAGGTCAAGCTGGAGGATGGTACCGAAGAGGATCACAAGATCATCGACACGAAGGATCAGGCCGAGATGAAGAATCTGGTGCAGTGGATTCTCTCGCTGTAATCGGGTTCGACGCATCGATGTGCTGACGTCGCCAGCGGCAGGGCGCTGGCGACCGTAAATCAGGGGGTAACTATGAAGGCTGTGCGACAGTTTCTGGCGCTGACCGTGTGCGTCAGTGCGCTAATGGGTGGGGTGGCATTGGCGGCTGATGCGCCGAAGGCGGCGCCCAAGGATTTGATCCTCAAGGGCGACGCGAAATGTACCGGCTGCCACGATGAGGCGGACGACACCAAGCCCACCATGCTCGATCTCAAGCCATCGGTGCTGGCGATCGGCAAGACCAAGCATGGCACGGTCGCCGATGGGCGTACGCCGACATGTACCGATTGTCACGGCGAAAGCGAGAAGCACCTGAACCATAAGGGAAGCGACAAGCCACCCAAGCCGGACCGCTGGTTTGCCAGGAAATCCAACACGCCGATCGAGGCACGTAACGACGCCTGCCTGAACTGCCACCAGGGCGGCAAGCACACCAACTGGCAGTCGAGCCTGCACGCCAACCGCGACGTGGCCTGTACCTCCTGCCACAAGGTGCATGCGGCACACGACAAGGTTCGCGAAAAGGTCACGCAGGCCGAAGTGTGCTTTACCTGCCACAAGGAGCAGCGTGCGCAGGTCAATCGTCAATCACACCATCCGATCATCGAAGGCAAGATGATTTGCACCTCTTGTCATGATGTCCATAGCGATAATCCGAAGGCGCTGGTCAAGAGCAGCACGAACGACACCTGCTTCACCTGCCACATGGAAAAGCGCGGCCCGTTCGTGCACAACCACCAGCCGGTGACCGAGGATTGTGCCATTTGCCACAACCCCCATGGGACCAATATCGGCAACCTGCTTAAGGCCCGTCCGCCCTTCCTTTGCCAGGAATGTCACAACCATGACGGCCACCCAGGACAAAGCGCCAGTTTGCCCGGCGCACCGACGACCAGCCCTGGCTCGCTAGGAACAGTGGGGCGCGGTTGCCTGAACTGCCACACCAATATCCACGGCGGCAACAGTACGCAAAACAATGCCACCGCCGGGCGCTTCCGTCGCTGATCGATAGGGGAACGAATCATGAATGCGATGAATAACAAATTCCGGCTCAGCGCGGCGGCAATGGCGCTGATGTCCGTATTCGGTTCCGCCATGGCCGATGACGACGAAATTGCGGAGCTGATCAAGCCGGAAAGCTCCATTTCCTTCGGTGTCGGTGGATGGATGCGTGATCGTCACCAGCAGGGCATCTATGATGGCATGCGCGATAGCGGCATTTATGGCCTGCTCGATACCGATATCGTAAAGCGCGACGACGAAACCGGTACATGGTTGAAGTTGAAGGCCACCAATCTAGGCCTCGACAACCGTGAAATTCACGGAGAAATTCTCCGTCAAGGCAATTACGGCATATTTCTCGATTACAACCGCCTGACGCGTGACAATTCGAATTCCTACAACACGCGCCTGCAGGGGATCGGTACGACAAACCAAACAGTGAGTTCCACCGCCCAGCCAGGTCCGTTGCAAACCGTTTCTCTTGGCACCGTCCGGGAAGGTGTCGGCTTGGGTGGATACAAGAACCTCGCGCCGGGTTTGGACTTCAACCTTTCCTTCAAGACGGAGGATAAGTCCGGGACCCGTGCCTGGGGCCGAGGCGGGCAACCGGAGTTTGCGGTCGAGCCGATAGGAAGCACCACCAATCAGCTTGAAGCCGTTCTCAACTACACCACCAAGACTTTCCAGCTATCGGGAGGGTATTACGGTAGCTGGTACGAAAACCGTAACAAACTGGTGACCATGAATACTCAAGGGGTCGCCGTCACCGGTGTTGGAACGAACAATCCGAGCACGACCTACCTGTCGCTGCCACTTGACAATCAGGCGCATCAACTCTTCCTGAACGGTGGGTACTCATTTACGCCAACTACGCGTGCAACGTTCAAGATGTCGTACACCCGTGCTACTCAGAATGAATCCTTGCCAACCAAGGATATTCCGGGTTTGTCATTGGCCTCCTCCCCCTCCAGCCTGAATGGAGAAGTAAATACGACACTGGTCCAGCTTGGCCTTACCTCAAGGCCACTCAAGGATCTGTCGATCATGGCCAATTTGCGTTATCACAATTTTGACGATGCAACGCCCGTTAACCGTTTCGTTCAAGGGAATCCTGCAAGCTGCACAACGCCGCCAAGCGGAAATCAATGCGTCGACAACACTCCCCTTTCTTACAAGACACTCTCCGGAAAATTGGAAGGCACTTATCGTCTGGGTGATGGCTACAGCATTATTGCCGGCCTCGAAGAGCGCCATCAAAACCGTACCGTGCCTATTTCCAACGCCCTCGGTGCCGGGGGGACCGATAACCAGCGTGTTGTCCCAATGCGCACAACAGTGGACGAAACGACTTGGCGCCTCGAAGTGCGGCGCTCCCTTTCGGAGACTCTTAATGGCTCGCTGGCCTATCTGAACAGTTGCCGTACGGGCTCGTCTTACGTGTCTGCTGCAACCGGACCAGCCGGGAGCGCGAGCGACTATATCAACCCGATCAACATTGCCAACCGGGACCGCAACAAACTCCGCCTGGCGATGGACTGGACCCCCATGGAAAGCCTTTCCTTCCAGTTGAACCTGGAAGGCAGCCGTGATGAATATGATCACGACGCGGCGCATCCCTATGGTCTGATCGATGGCTTCAGCCGACTGGTATCGTTTGATGTGGCCTACACGCTGAGTGAAAAGTGGAAAATCAACGCCTGGTATTCGTACGACTATACGGAAGCCAATCAGTTGAACTCGCGGGTCCTGTCACCGCGTGCCACCAAGGATAACAATTTGTCGGATACCGGTAACTCGGTTGGCTTGGGTGTTCGGGGTGAAGTCACTTCGCGCTTCAAACTTGGTGGTGATCTGCTGTGGTCCCGTAACGTCGGCAAATACGATCAGATCAATTCGCCAACGCCCAGTGCCATGCTGCCAAGCATCGAAAATAAGCTGACCCGCATAAATCTATTCACCATGTACGCACTCAACAAGGAGTCGGAGTTGCGTTTCGACCTGATCAATGAGCATTGGAGGACGGACGACTGGTCATGGATGTTTGCCAATGGAACTGCATTCAGCTACGGCACAACAACGGATGGCACCACGGTTACTGCCAATCCGCGGCAAACCAGCACCTTCATCGGTGCCCGTTACATCTACAAATTCCAATAGGGCCCGCTGCAGTAATCCAAACGAGTCGATCACCTGATGAAAGACCACCTGCAACGGGACCGGCGGAATCTGGTCCCGTTGTTATTTGACCGGTTCGAATGCCTGCCGGCCCTTTGAAAGAGAAGAGAACAGCAATGCATACCCTTGCCAAGAAATATCGCTGGCTATTCGGCCTGCTCGCCTTGGGCGGTAGTCTGTTGAGCGTTACGGCGACCGCTGCCCCGGCCGCCCTCGACAACGCCACCTGCCTGACTTGTCACGAGACTGGCAAGCAGAAGATCAATGTCGTCGGTACCGATGACGAGAAGCGTGCCCTGGCGCCGGTCAATCCGAAGAAATTGGAAAAGAGCGTCCACGCGACGATCCAGTGCGTCAATTGCCACACCGATATCGTCGACGCCAAGGAAAAGCACGAAAAGGCGCCCAATGTCGCCAAGCCGGACTGTGCGACCTGCCACGCCAAACTGTGGGATGAGGTCAAGGCCAATCCGGCCGGCAAGGAGCGGCTCGGGATCGTGGCTCAGAACATCGATGCCTACAAGGCTTCTTTCCACGCCCGGCCGGATGCCGATCATCCGGATCGGCCGAAGGCGGTCTGCGGTGATTGCCACGCCACCCACGACTTTGCCGTGCCCAAAAAGGGGACGCCGGATCGTGAAGCCTGGCGCCTGACCGTCCCCAAGACCTGCGGCGAGAAATGCCACGAGGAGCAGTTGGAGGACTACGAAGGCTCGGTCCACGGCAAGCTGACCATGGGCAAGGATGATCCCAAGGGGGCCATTTGTATCGATTGCCATACGACGCACGAAATCCGCGGCGCCTCGTCCGATCCGTTCAAGCTCAAGAACGTGGAGGCTTGCGGCGATTGCCACACGGACGAGCTGCACAGCTACCGCGATACCTATCACGGCCAGGTCAACAAGCTGGGCTATACCTACACCGCCAGGTGTTCCAGTTGCCATGGCAGCCATGGCATCGCCAAGGTCGATGATCCGGCCTCCAAGGTGCACGTCAAGAACCGCCTGAAGACCTGCCAGGAGTGCCACAACGAGAAGAAGGGGCTACCGCTGGCCACCGAGGGCTTCATTACCTTTGGCCCGCACGCCAACGGTCACGACTTCGAGAAGTATCCGCAGATGTGGATCGCCACGAAATTCATGGTGTCCCTGCTGATCGGCGTCTTCGCCTTCTTCTGGCTGCATTGCGGCCTGTGGTACTACCGCGAATGGCAGGAGCGCAAGGCGCACAAGACCGTGTCCCGCGTCTCGACCGAAGCCCTGGGCCTGGCCAAGCCGGAGAAGCACTTCCAGCGCTTCGCCTGGGGTTGGCGCGTGGCGCACCTGGCTTTCGCGCTGGTGACCATGACCCTCGTGCTGACCGGAACCTCGGCCCTGTTCTCGAGCAGCAGCTGGGCGCCGCTGGTGGCGGCCGCGGTCGGCGGACCCAAGGTGCTCGGTATCATCCACCGGGTCGCCGCGGCGCTGTTTGTCGGCATCTTCATGATCCACTTCGTCTATGTCATGCAACGCCTGTTGCGCAGCAAGACTTTCCGCTGGTTCGGGCCGGATTCGCTGATCCCGAACTGGAAGGACTTCGCCGATTGCTGGGGCATGTTCAAGTGGTTCTTCGGCAAGGGGCCGAAGCCGCAGTTCGAACGCTGGACCTACTTCGAGAAATTCGACTACTGGGCGGTGTTCTGGGGCGTGAACATCATCGGCTGGAGCGGCCTGATGCTGGCCTTCCCGCACATCACGGCCAAGTACCTGCCAGGCTGGGTGTTCAACGTGGCGACCCTGGTCCATGGCGAAGAAGCCTTCCTGGCTGCCGTCTTCCTCTTCACGGTGCACTTCTTCAACAACCATTTCCGCCCGGACAAGCTGCCGCCGCCGGATGTCGTGATGTTCACCGGGACGCAATCGATCGAAGAATTCCGCAAGGAACACCCGGCGCATTACCAGCGCCTGGTGCAAACCGGTGAGCTGGAGAAATATCTGGTCGATGCCCCGTCGCGCCAAATGCATGTTGGTTCGGTTATTCTCGGTTTGGTCCTGATTACCGTGGGCTTGGTCCTGCTGGTTCTGGTCGCAACCGGGTTTTTTGCGCACTAGATAAGCGGTCTCTCGTTCTCCGGGAGGGCTTCGGCCCTCCCTTTTTATTGTGCTGAAATTCGATGATTAGTTTCTGGATTGCCGCTGCCGTACTCGTGCTGATTGCCTTTGCCTTCCTGCTGCCGCCCATGTGGCGCGGCATGTCGGCCGGGAACGCCTCGACCCGGCGCCAGGATTCCAATCTGGCCATCTACCGTAGCCAGATCGCTGAACTCGAACGCGAGCGGGCAGCGGGCGAACTCAGCGAGGCCGAATTCGGCGAGGCCACTCGCGAATTGAAACGCCGGCTGCTGGAGGATGTGGATGCCAGCGACGAAAGCGCCGATCGGCCAATGCTGCAACCGAGCCGCCAGCTGGTCGCCCTGCTCGTCGTCGTGATGCCTGCTTTGGCCGTCGCCGGCTATCTGCAACTGGGGAACCCGCGTGCCCTCGACCCGTTGGCCGTTGCCTCGACCGAGGCGATGACGCCGGACCAGATCGAGGGCATGGTCGCCCAGCTGGCGGAGCGTTTGAAAACCGCACCCGACGGCGAGGGCTGGGTCATGCTCGCCCGCTCGTACAAATCGCTCGGCAGGCTCGCGGAGGCGGCCGCAGCCTACGAAAAAGCCACGGCATTGATCGCCGACAATCCCGATCTGCTGACCGACTACGCCGATTTGCTCGCCACGCAGAACGGCGGCAGCATGCGCGGCAAGCCGCTGGCCCTCGTCGAGAAAGCACTGCACCTCAATCCCGACCACGTCATCGCCTTGTGGCTGGCGGGGACGGCCGCTTTTGACGGCCGTGAATACGGCGCTGCGGTCACCCTGTGGGAACGGGCGCGCCGCGTCTTGCCCGAGGGGTCGGAAGATGCGCAGACCCTCAGCGATGGCATACAGGAGGCCAGGAAACGGGCTGCCTTCAGGCCCGATATGAAGAACGCCATCGCCGGCCGGGTCGTCTTGTCAGCGGGCATGAAAGGTGACGTTTCGCCAGGCGACACGTTGTTCGTCTTCGCCCGGCCGAGCGACGGCTCGCGCATGCCGATTGCCATCGCCAAGGCGAAGGTTGCGGATTTGCCCTTCGATTTTGTGCTCGATGACAGCTCGGCGATGATGGCCGACAACCGGCTGTCGCAGCACCGCGACGTGCTGGTCGTGGCGCGCATCTCGAAGACGGGCAATGCGATCGGCAAGCCCGGCGATCTGGAAAGCGAAGCCAAAACCGTGCGCCTGGGCGAAACGAAGCTGCGCATTGTCATCGACCGCAAGCTGCGTGGGTGAAAGAAAGCCTGCCTGCCGTGTGACCGCGGCAAGCCTGGCCATTCGATGACCCGCACGCGCTTGACGAATTTCCGGGATGCCTGATCCGGCGGGGCGGTCAGCAGGCTGACAGCAATGATGGTCAGGAAGGCGGCCGGCACCCCGAAGACGCCAGCGGACGTGGACTGGATGCCGAACCACGGCAGGTGCTGCCATTCGACACGGAGCAGGTAGTAGCCGGTGACCAGCAGGCCGACGAGCATGCCGGCAATGACGCCGGTACGATTGGCCCGCCCCCAGAAGACGCCAGCGCCAGCGGCGGGAAGAAGGCCGAAGCGGCAATCGAAAAGGCCCAGGCGACGGTGGGCAGGATGGACGCCGGGCGTTCCGCGGCAACGGTGGCAGCCAGTGCGGCCACCATCAGCAAGATGATTTTCGAGGTGACCAGCCTGAGCTGCGGGGAGGCCTGCGGGCGCACGATGCGGTAGAAGAAGTCGTGGGAATTCGTCCCCGCCATGGTCGGCAGCAGGCCGTCCGCCGCCGACAGCGCCGACGCGAAGCCGCCGGTGGCGACCAGACCGAGCACCACGAAAGGCATGCCGGTCATCTCCAGCGTAGCGAGCACGATGACGTCGGGACTGAGGCTCAATTCCGCCAGCTGCAACAGGCCGTCGTTATTGACGTCCTCGATGCTGAAGCCCGAGCCGTCCCCTGGCGCTGATCCAGCCCGGCAGGCTGGCGATCGGCGTATTGACCAGGTGGTCGTACAGCTCGAACTTGGTGAACACCGCATAGGCCGGGGCGGCCAGGTAGAGCAGCACGATGAAGAACAGCGCCCAGGCCACCGACGAGCGGCTGTCCTGCACGCTGGGCGTCGTATAGAAGCGGATCATGATGCGCGGCAACGAGGCCGTGCCTATGGTCAGGCAAAAGACCAGGGCCAGGAAGTTCAGGCGCTGGGCATCGCGTCCGGGGAAGGCCTCGGTGTGGCGCACCAGGGGATTGGCCTTGGCCTGGGCGGACTGCATCTGGCTGGTCCACAGCTCGCGGGCTTGCGCCGGATTGGCCGGCAAGGTCTTGCGCTCCCGTTCCAGGACCACCAAGTCGGTGACTGGTGCATCGCTAGCTTTCAGTTGGTCGATACGTTCGCCGATGGCGCGTTGTTCCTCGGCCAGCGATTCGGGCAGGCGCTCGATCTTGCCGCGGATGGCCTCGGCGCGCTGCAGGTAGGTCGCGCGTACCGCCTGTTCGGCCGGATCGGCCGCTATCCGCTCCTCCAGAACGGCGACCTTGGCGAGGACCTCGCCATAGGCCAGGGTCGGCAGCGGGATGCCAGTCAGCTTGTAGGACAGGATGAGCACCGGCGTCAGGTAGGCGACGATGCGGATGATGTACTGCGCCACCTGCGTCCAGGTCACGGCACGCATGCCGCCGAGCAGGAAGCACACCAGAATGCCGGTCAGCCCGACGAACACCCCGATTTCGAACTGCAGGCTGGTGACCCGCGTGGTAATCAGGCCGATGCCGTAGATCTGGGCGACCAGATAGGCGAACGAGGCGAGTACGGTGGTGATGACGCCGGGCAGCCGCGGCCGGCTTCCACCGTGGCGCGCTTCCAGGAAGTCCGGAATGGTTTATTGGCCGAAGCGGCGCTGATAGGGCGCCATCAGGACGAAGCCACCGGTCCACCCCAGGATGTAGGCCAGGCCCTGAAAGCCGCCGAGGTACGGGGTGCCGGCCAGGCCGATGAAGACAGTTCGTCGGCAGCCTCGATTGGTTGCTGGCGAAACTCGGATTTTTCGCAGCTGTCTTATTGAGGAGCGAGCATGGCGCTCGTCAGTAAGGAGATTCCGTATGACTGCAGCAGCCCTGAATTTGGTGAGGATCAAGGTCCTGGCCCTGGCGGTGACCGACTTCGAACGGGCGATGCGCTTCTACACAGAGACCCTGTCGTTGCCGGCGGCTTACGAAGACGGCAAGCCGGTCGGGGTTGGACTGGGGCACACGACGCTGATGTTCAAGAGCGACTCGGCCCTTCCGCCTTCGGAAACCCTCAATCCACGGGTCACGATCGAGACCGCTGACGCCCGCGGCGCCGAAATCCTGCTTCGCCAGCGCGGGGTGACCATCGCCGATTCCGTGGAGCGCTACGGTAGTGCCCTGGTGGGCAGCTTCCTGGATAGCGAGGGCAACAAGCTTTGGTTTTGTTCCCAGTCTCCCCCATAAGTAATTATGAATACATGAATAGATTGTACAATTCGTGAAATGCTGGGCATCCGTTTCGGATGCATGCCACGGTAGGGGGCCGTCGCGGTAGCGGGAAGGGGAGAAATGTTTAGCGGGAAGCTGGTAAAGCAGAGTCAGGAATTGAATTTCGCCGTCAATTTGATGGAGCATCTGGTGGTGCCGACTTTCGTGGTCGACGCCGACGGCCGCGTCATCATCTGGAACCGGGCGTGCGAGCGGCTGACCGGGGTTCCGGCCAAGGAAGTGGTGGGGACCAGCGATCACTGGCGGGCTTTCTATAGCAAGCCTCGGCTGTGTCTGGCCGATGTGCTGGCCAAGGGGCTGGCGGCCGATCTCGACAAGCTGTACGCCTTTCACACCGAGCCGTCCGAGTTCGGTCACGGCATGAAGGCGGAAAACTGGTGCGTGATGCCGAGGGTGGGCGAGCGCCTGTATCTGGCGATCGATGCCGGGCCGATCTACGCCGACGACGGGCAGCTGGTCGCCGTGGTCGAGACCCTGCGCGACATGACCGACTACAAGAATGCCCAGATGGCGCTGCAAATGCAGGCCACCATGGACGCTCTGACCGGCATCGCCAATCGCCGCAGCTTCGACGAAAAGCTGGAGATCGAATGGTGCCGGGCGCAGCGCAGCGCTCAATCCATTGCCCTGATCCTCGCCGATGTGGACCATTTCAAGCGCTACAACGATCACTACGGGCATGTGGCGGGCGATGCTTGTCTGAAAGCGGTGGCCGCTATCCTGCAGCGGGAGATTTTCCGCCCGGCTGACCTTGCCGCCCGCTATGGCGGCGAAGAATTTGCCATCATCCTGCCGGGGACCGACCTGCAAGGCGCGCAGACTGTCGCCGAGCGGCTGCGTTCCGAACTGGAGCGCACTGCCTTGCCGCACCTGGCCAGCGACGTGGCGCCGTGGGTGACCATGAGCCTCGGCGTGGTGGCCACCGTCCCCGGCCGCGAGACGTCTTCGACGTGGCTGATCTCGGCGGCCGACAAGGCGATGTACAAGTCCAAGGCGGAGGGCCGCAACCGGGTCTCGGTGGCCGAAGCCATGCCCTGAGCGGGGCTGGCGGGATATTGAGTGCGGCAG
>DATGXM010000593.1:0-5772 GCA_035298985.1 Azonexus sp.
ATCCCCTGGCAGGCCAAGGACATCGGGCGCGATACGCTGGTCCGCTACCACAATGACAAAACCTTGCACGGCCTGCCATTCGCAGGCGAACGGCGCCATGCGCTGTACCGCAAGATCGGGGACAGTGCCGCCGGCATGGGGCATCTCCGCAAATCGCATCCGTCGCTGAAAGGCGTGGTGCCGACGCTGGCTTCGTTGCTGGCGGAAAGGAAAAAATAATATGTTGGCAATCATCGGCGGTAGTGGCCTCACTACCTTGTCCAATCTCGATGTCTCGCATCGGGAAGTCGTTCGTACGCCGTACGGCGAAGCTTCGGGCGCCCTGGTCTTCGGCCAGATCTGCGGCCAACCGGCGGTTTTCCTGCCGCGCCACGGCTATGGCCATACGATTCCGCCGCACAAGGTCAATTACCGGGCCAATCTGTGGGCCTTGCATCACCACAAGGTGACCGGCGTCATTTCGGTGGCTTCCGTCGGGGGCATCCGCAGCGACCTGCAGCCGGGTGACATCGTGTTGCCGCACCAGATCCTCGACTACACCTGGGGCCGCAATGCCACCTTCTTCGACGGCAACGGCACGCCGGTGCATCATGTCGATTTCACCGAGCCTTACGACGCCGAGTTGCGTCGCCGTATTCTGGAAGCCGGCCAGCAGTTGAGCATCGACATCAAGGTCGATGCCGTCTATGCCGCCACCCAGGGGCCGCGCCTTGAAACGGCAGCCGAAGTCAATCGCCTGGAGCGGGACGGGGCCGACGTCGTGGGCATGACCGGGATGCCGGAAGCCGTGCTGGCGCGCGAGTTGGGCCTGCCTTACGCGGCGATCAACGTCGTCGCCAATCATGCCGCCGGCCGCGGTGACAGCGTCAATGGCATCCATTTCGAAAGCCTCGAGCATGTGCTGCACGAGGCGATGGGCCGCGTCCGCACCATCATCGAACGGCTGGTGGGGTACCAGGACAGCTGCCCGCCCATCGGCATGTCGGTCTAATGGTTGTTGGTTGCTAGCCGTGAGTCGCTAGCAACCAATAACCGTTACAGCCGTTACGCGATCTTCAGCCGCTCCATCAGCTCGGTTTCGAGCCGGATGCGGTTGTGGCTGTCGCGCAGGTCGCCACCGCTGATCAGGAAAACGTCCTCGGCGCGCTCGCCGAGGGTGGTGATTTTGGCGGTTTGCAGGTTGGCGCCATGCTCGGCCAGGGTGTTGGCCACCGTGTACAACAGGCCCGGACGGTCGGCCGCGACCAGCGACAGGATGAAGTGCGTTCCCTTTTCGTCGCCGCGGATGCTGACTTCCGGCTTGATCGGGAAGTGCTTGACCTGGCGGGACAGCCGGCCGGCCGACGGAATGTCCGGCGGCGACTGGTGCAGCAGGCGCTGCTCCAGTTCGTGTTCGACATAGGGAATCATCTCGCGCTCGTTTTCGCGGTTCTCGACGTCGAGCACGACGAAACTGTCCAGCGCGTAGCCATGGGCCGTGGTGTGGATCTTGGCATCGACGATGCTGTAGCCGGCACGGGCGAAGAAGCCGACGATGCGGGCGAACAGGTCTGGCTGGTCCTGCGTATAGACCATCACCTGCAAGCCCAGTCCTTCCTGGTAAGGGCGCGCGCGGACCACCGGCTGGTTATTGAAGATCCGGTAATGCAGCGAACGCGTGTGCCAGGCAATTTCCTCGGCCGAGTGGCGCAGGAAATAGACGGTATCGAGCTGTTTCCACAGCCGCTCATGCACCGTGTCGGAGAGGGCGAAGAAGCGCAGCAGGCGCATTGCCTCGGCTTGCCGGTCAGCAATGACGCCATGCGCTTCCGGCGCTTCACCCTGCGTGATCTGGTGCTGTGCCTGGTAATACAGATCGGCGAGCAGCTTGCCCTTCCAGTGGTTCCACACCTTCGGGCTGGTGCCCCGAATATCGGCGTGGGTGAGCAGGTAGAGCGCTTGCAGATGACGCATGTCGCCGACCAGACGAACGAAACGGGCGATCACGTCGGGGTCGGTGAGGTCTTCCTTCTGTGCCACTTGTGACATCACCAGATGATTCTTGACCAGCCAGACGACCAGTTCGGTGTCTTCCTCGCTCAATCCGTGATCGACGCAGAAGTCGTGGGCGTCGACCGTTCCCAGTTCGGAATGGTCGCCGCCGCGGCCCTTGGCGATATCGTGGAAGAGGGCGGCGACGTAGAGCAGCCAGGGACGGTCGAGTTCGCTGATGATGCGCGAGCACATCGGGTATTCGTGGGCGAACTCGCTCATCGTGAAGCGGCGGATGTTGCGCAGGACCTGCAGGATGTGCTGATCCACGGTGTAGACGTGGAACAGGTCATGCTGCATCTGGCCGACGATGCGCCCGAAGTTGGGCAGGTAGTTGCCCAGGATGTCGAGCTGGTTCATGCGGCGGAATTCATGCACGATGCCCCGCTCGCTTTGCAGCAACTTCAGGAAAGCGGCCCGGTTTGCCGGATTGGCACGGAATTCCGGCGTGATCAGGTCGCGCGATCGCCACAGGGCGCGCAGCGTGCGGGTCGTCATGCCGAACAGTTCGTGGCATTCCTGCATGGCCAGGAAGCTGTCGAGAATGGCCGAGGGGTTGCGCTCGAACAGCTTCTCGTCGCGGATGTCGAGCAGGTTGCCGATGATCTGGAAATTGTCGTCGAGCGGTTGCGGAATCAGGTCGGTTTCGGGCGTTAGCGCCGCGCCGATGTTCTGCACGATCAGCGTGTTGAGGACAGTCACCGTCTTGGCATGCCGGTAATAGACCTGCATCAGCTGCTCGGACGCGCGCTTCGCTTCGTTGTTGGCAAAGCCGAAGCGTTCGGCCAGATTATTCTGGTAATCGAAGAGCAGACGATCCTCGCGCCGCCCCAGCATGAAGTGAAGCTGGATGCGCAGGTGCGTCAGGTAGTCCTCGCAGGTTTGGGTCAGCCGCACCCCTTCCTGGGTGATGACGCCGTTCTCGTGGAGTTCCTGCCAGTTCGAACCCAACCCGGCGGCCTTGGCCATCCAGAAAATCACCTGCAGGTCGCGTAGGCCACCCGGCGACTCCTTGCAGTTGGGTTCCAGGCTATACGGCGTTTCGTTGAAGCGCAGATAACGTTCCTGCTGCTCCAGTCGCTTGGCTTCGAAAAAGACCAGCGGGTCGAGGTTGCCGTGCAGGCGCTTCTGGAAGGCGGCGAACAGCTTGGCATTGCCGGTCAGCAGGCGGGCTTCGAGCAGAGCCGTCTGCACGGTGATGTCGCGCTCTGCTTCGTCCAGGCATTCCTGAACGGTGCGCACGCTGTGGCCGATTTCCAGCCCGATGTCCCAGAAATGGCCGACCAGGCGTTCGAGCTTTTCCTGTGTCACCTTGCTGACTTCCTGCGGCAGCAGGATCAGCAGGTCGATGTCGGAGGCGGGGAACAGTTCGCCGCGCCCGTAGCCGCCGACCGCGGCCAGGGTCAGCGAGGCCGGAAAGTCAAACGACTGCCAGAGTTTTCCGAGAACAGTATCGACCTGGGCGCAACGGTTGCGGAGCAGGGCTCTGGCATCATGACTGCTCTCGTAATCCTGCTGCAGTTGCAGCTGGTTGGCTTTGACCTCGGCCCGCAGGGCGGCGACGTCGCAGCCCATCAGACAATCCAGTCAGGCTTGGCGCGGCAGCCGGCCGAGAGGGTCAGCACTTCGTGGCCGGTCTCGGTGACCAGGATGGTGTGTTCCCATTGTGCCGACAGGCTGCGGTCCTTGGTGACGATGGTCCAGCCATCGGCCATCTCCCGGATCGCCGCCTTGCCGGCATTGATCATCGGCTCGATGGTGAAGATCATGCCCGGTTCCAGCTTGGGGCCGGTGCCGGCCTTGCCGTAGTGTAGGACCTGCGGGTCTTCGTGGAATTTCTTGCCGATGCCGTGGCCGCAGAATTCGCGGACGACCGAGTAGCCGTTCTTCTCGGCATGCTTCTGGATGATGGCGCCGATATCGCCCAGGTAGGCGCCCGGGCGCACCACCGAAATGCCCAGCCACATGCATTCGAAGGTGATCTCGCACAGTCGCTTGGCCTGGATCGAGCCTTCGCCGACCACGAACATGCGGCTGGTGTCGCCGTGGTAGCCGTCCTTGATGGTCGTGATGTCGAGATTGATGATGTCCCCGTTCTTCAGGATGCGCTCGCCGGGCACGCCGTGGCAAACCTGCTGGTTGACCGAGGTGCAGATGGACTTCGGGTACGGGTCGTAGCCCGACGGGGCGTAGTTCAACGGGGCCGGAATGCAGCCTTGCACTTCGACCATGTAGTCGTGGCACAGCTTGTCGAGTTCGTCGGTGGTGATGCCGGCTTTGACGTAGGGCTCGATGTAATCGAGAACCTCTCCGGCGAGACGCCCGGCAACGCGCATTTTTTCGATTTCGTCCGGGGTCTTGATGGTGATGCTCATGGTTTTTTTCAGTACGTTAGAGAAAAAGAAGGATAAATGATGGGGCTGGTTTCGCAAAGCGCAAGCCGCCGGAAATGGCATACTGTGCAGCTTTTCAGCCTGTCGGGATCGCGATGAGGATTCTCCTGCTCGGTAAGGACGGTCAGCTCGGCTGGCAGTTGCAGCGTTCCCTGGCGCCGCATGGCGAGGTCGTGGCTTGCGGGCGTGCGCAGTGTGATTTGGCTGATCCGGGTCGTATTCGTTCCGTTGTTCGCGAGTTGCGCCCCGCCATCATCGTCAATGCCGCAGCGTACACGGCCGTCGACAAGGCGGAATCCGAGCCGGAACTGGCGCATCGGATCAATGCCGTGGCGCCCGGGGTACTGGCCGAGGAGGCGGCGCGTTTGGGGGCCTTGCTGCTCCATTATTCCACTGACTATGTTTTCGATGGCGCCAAGGCTGCACCCTATGTCGAAAGCGATGCGACCGGGCCGCTGAGCGTCTATGGACGCAGCAAGCTGGAAGGCGAGCAGGCGATACGCGCGGCGGGCGGCAAGTCGGTGATTTTCCGTACGAGCTGGGTGTTCGGTGCGCGCGGCAACAACTTCGTCAAAACCATCCTCCGCCTGGCCCGTGAGAAAGAGAGCCTGAGTGTGGTCGATGACCAGGTCGGCTCGCCAACCCCGGCCGCCATGCTGGCCACGGTCACCGGCGTCGGCCTGGCCATGCTGCGCCATGGCGCTGCCTTGGAAGAGGGCGAGAGCCGCCTGTATCACCTGGCGGCGGCCCGGCCGGTGAGCTGGTGTGAATTTGCCAGAACCATCGTCGGGCTGGCCGGGCAGGCGTCCGGCTTCGATCTGCGCCTGGAGCCGGAAGCAATCCAGGCCATCTCCGCGGCCGACTATCCGACGCCGGCCTGCCGACCGATGAACTCCCGGCTCGACTGTCGCCAACTGGAAAAGGACTTCGGCTTGCAGATGCCTGACTGGCAGCCCTATCTGGAGCGCATGCTGCAGTTGCTGGCCTTGAAGCAAAATGGTTATTGAGACTTTTGGCTTCGCCGTTCTGCTGCTATAATCCGCAGGTTTTTCTCGGTCGTTTCGACTGCGAAAAACGGTTGTCTGCATGGTGCAGGCAACCAAAATCCACACATCCGCCGATTAAGGGTGTCCGTCAAAACTCAATCATGACGGGCGTTTCCGGCGGGTGGCGGTTCAACCCTTAAAAGGAAATTGCTATGTCCGTTACCATGCGCGAAATGCTGGAAGCCGGTGTTCACTTCGGCCACCAGACCCGTTTCTGGTCCCCCAAGATGGCCCCGTACATCTTCGGCGCCCGCAACAAGATTCACATCGTCAACCTCGAAAAGACCCTGGTCAAGTACAAC
>DATGXM010000594.1:0-5681 GCA_035298985.1 Azonexus sp.
TCGCCGGCGGCGAACACTGCCTGGTCGACCACGGTATGCACCGATTCCGGCCAGGTTTCCACCCGGTAGAGGGCGACCAGCAGCAGGGCACGGACCTCATCGACCGCCAGCGGCCGGTCGAGCAGGCGGGACAGGAAGAAATCGCCCCGGCCATACGCCCGCAGGCTGCCATAGACGATGTCCTGTACGGCTGGCCGGGCAACCGGCTCAACCCGGCTCAGCAGACCGTCGGCCAGGCTCTGCCCGGCAAAAACGGCGGCGTCGATACGGGCCGCCTGCAGCAGCGCGTAGGCGAGGGAATTGAAAGGCAGTCTGGACATAGGCCGCGATTATCGCACGCGGCATAATGGCCCAATGCGCCGTTTCCTCATCGCCCTGTTTTTCTTTGTGGCCGCCCTGCCCGCCCATGCCTGGAATGCCGCCGGCCACCGCCTGGTCGCCGTCATCGCCTGGCAGCAACTGTCACCGCCAGCCCGCACCGCCATCAGTGCAGCCCTCGCCCGCCACCCCGACCATCCCCACTGGCAGGCCAGCACCCGTTCGAGCGATGCCGGCGACCTGTTCGCCGAGGCCGCCACCTGGCCGGACGATATCCGCAACGACCCGCGCTTCTACGACGAGGAGCGCGACCCGCCGACGCCCGCCCTACCCGGCCTGCCCGATACGGCCCGCCACAAGCGCTGGCATTACGTCGATCTGGATGCGGCGGGCAAGGTGCAGAGCGGCGAACTGGATCGCCAGATCGAACGGCTGAGCAAGTTGCTGACCACCAGCCGCAACGCCGAGCAAATAACCTATGCCCTGCCCTGGCTGCTGCATCTGGTCGGCGACATCCACCAGCCGCTGCATGTCGGCCGGCATGGCGACGAAGGCGGCAACCAGGTCGAAATCGAAAACCCGTTCAACAAGCGCCTACCCTTCAGCAGCCTGCATCTGTATTGGGACGACCTGCCCGGCCCGCCCTGGCTGCGCGGCCAGCGCCTCGACGACATGGCGAGCCGCCTGCTGGCGCGCTACGCGGCGCCGGAGCAAGGCAGCGTCAGCCGGTGGCGCCAGGAAAGCCATGATCTGCTAGCGACCGCCTATCCGGCCGAGCAGGGCAGCCTGTTGCCCATCGCCAGCGAGGATTTCCAGCGCGCCAGCCGCGACACGGCGAACCGCCGCCTGGTCGAGGCCGGCTACCGCCTCGGTCGCCTGCTCGACGGCATTTTCGGTGCCCCGACTTCAGGCGTCAGGCCATAGAATGACGTCATGAACGGACTGCACCTGATCGCCGACCTGCACGATTGCCGCTGCGCCCCGGCCCTGCTGCTCGATGCGGCGGCGCTGGAAAGCTATTGCGTCGATGCCTGCCGGCGCCATGGGCTGACCGTCGTCGGCCGCCTGTTCCATGCCTTTCGCGACGCCAACGGCGAGCCGGCGGGAGTCACCGGCACCGTCGTCCTCGCCGAATCGCATCTGGCGCTGCACACCTGGCCGGAAATCAGCGCCGTGACGCTTGATATCTACGTCTGCAATTTCAGCGGCGACCACAGCGCCCAAGCGCATGCCCTGTTCGACGAAGCCGTCGCCCGCTTCGCCCCCGGCCGGCTGGAAAAAAAAGAGGTGGCCCGCGGCCACCTCGGGGCATCGCTCGGGGTCTAGCCCCAGCCGCCCATCGCGCGCAGGCGGGCGATGCGTTCCTCGGTCGCCGGGTGGGTCGAGAACAGGCCGCGCAGGCCGCCGCCGGACAGCGGATTCATGATCATCATCTGCGCCGTTTCCGGATGCGCTTCGGCCGGCCCCATGGGAATGCGGCCTTCGGCGTACATCTGGATCTTGCCCAGCGCGTCGGCCAGGGCGTTGGGGTCGCCGCTGATCGCCGCCCCCCCGGCATCGGCCTCGAATTCGCGGGCCCGGGAGATAGCCATCTGGATCAGGCTTGCAGCAAGCGGCGCCAGGATCGCCACCAGGATGCCGACCAGCGGATTGACCGAACGCCCCTCCTCGTCGCGACCGCCGAAGAACATGGCGAAATTGGCCAGGGCCGAAATGGCGCCGGCCATGGTCGCCGAGATGGTCGAGATCAGAATGTCGCGATGCTGGACGTGGGCCAGTTCGTGCGCCATCACGCCGCGCAGTTCGCGTGCCGACAGCAGCTGGATGATGCCGGTGGTCGCCGCCACCGCCGCGTGCTCCGGGTTGCGCCCGGTGGCGAAGGCATTCGGCTGCGCCTCGTTGATGATGTACACCTTGGGCATAGGCAGGCCAGCCCTGCCGGCCAGCTCGCGGATCATGGCGTAGAACTGCGGAGCGCTCGTTGCATCGACCTGCTGGGCGTTGTACATCTTCAACACCATGCTGTCGGAGAACCAATAGGAGAACACGTTCATCGCGCCGCCGAATACCAGCGCCAGCAGCATGCCCGACTTGCCGCCTATCATGCCGCCGACGATGCCGAACAGCGCCATGATGGCAGCCATCAGGATGGCGGTCTTGACCCAGTTGAACATGGCTTTACCTCCGTGAGGTCGTTGATCCGGAACGGTTAACTAGGGTCGCCGGGCCAGAAATCAAGCCGGCATGTCGAAACGGTCGCCGACCTTGAGCGGGTGACCGGCCAGGAATTGCTGTACCGGCAGGCGCTTGCCGCCGGCCTTCTGCAATTCGGTGACGGCCAGGGCGCCGTCGCCGCAGGCGATGACGATCTGCTGGCGGTCGACCGCCAGAATCGCACCGATCTGACCTTTACCCTCGACCGCCGTCGCCTGCCACAGCTTGACGGTCTGCCCGCCGAACTGCGCCTGGGCGCCGGGAAAGGGATTGAAGGCGCGGATGTGGCGATCCAGTTCGGCCGCGCTCCTCGCCCAGTCGATGGCCGCCTCGGCCTTCTCGATCTTGTGCGCGTAGGTGACGCCTTCGGCCGGCTGCGGCGCAGCGGGCAACGGCAGCTGACCGAGCGCCTCGACGACCAGTTGGGCGCCGAGCGCGGCGAGCCGGTCGTGCAACGTGGCCGTGGTATCGCTGGCGGCAATCGGCAATTCGCCGCGCAACAGCACCGGCCCGGTATCGAGCCCGGCTTCCATCTGCATGATGCAGACGCCGGTGGCCGCGTCGCCGGCCAGCAGGGCGCGCTGGATCGGTGCTGCACCGCGCCAGCGCGGCAGCAGCGAGGCGTGGATGTTGATGCAGCCGAAACGCGGCAGGTCGAGCACGGCTTGCGGCAGGATCAGGCCATAGGCGGCGACGACCATGACCTCGGCGCCAACGGCGGCGATTTTGGCCTGCGCCTCGTCGTTCTTTAAGGTCAGCGGCTGGAAGACTTCGATGCCGTGTTCCAGCGCCACCTTCTTGACTGCCGACGGTTGCAGCGTCATGCCGCGGCCAGCCGGACGGTCCGGCTGGGTCAGGACCAGGGCGACGTCGTGGCCGGCGGCGACAATGGCCGACAGGGCCTGGGCGGCAAATTCCGGCGTTCCGGCGAAGATCAGCTTCATGCCGTGACGCGCGCCTGCTTGGCCAGCTTGCTCTTGATGCGTCCCTGTTTCAGTTGCGACAGGTGGTCGACGAAGACGATGCCGTTCAGGTGGTCGATTTCATGCTGGATGCAGACGGCCAGCAGGCCATCGGCGTCCATTTTCTGCTCCTTGCCGTCGAGGTCGAGGTAGTGGATGGTGACCCGCTCGGCGCGCTCGACCTTGTCGTAGATACCGGGTACCGACAGGCAGCCCTCCTCGCCGATCTGCTCGCCCTCGCAGCGCGACAGGCTGGGATTGATGAAAACGAGCAGCTGGTTCTTCTCTTCCGAGATATCGATCACCACCAGGCGCTGATGCACATCCACCTGCGTCGCCGCCAGCCCGATGCCCGGTGCCTCGTACATGGTTTCCGCCATGTCGGCCGCCAATTTTCGTATGCTGTCATCAATCTGGGCAACGGGTCGGGCAACCTTTTTCAGACGGGGATCGGGGAAACGCAAAATGGGTAGAAGGGCCATGTCAGAAATGGAATAAAAGCTTGCTCGCTTAGGTTATTACGTGCAGAATCTAAAGCAATTCCGAGGTATATAAACGCAAATCGCTTGACGCTGCTCAGACCGTATCGGCGGCATTGCGTTCCACCGGCACGAGAGGTTACGACTATGGTTCGCATTATATCCGCGCTCATCCTGGCCGTGACGGCCGTCTGCGCATCCGCCGCCGATCCGCTGCAACTGGTCGACAATCCGCCGGATCGCCATGTCGTGGTCAAGGGCGACACCCTGTGGGGTATCTCCGGAAAATTCCTGAAACAGCCGTGGCGCTGGCCGGAAATCTGGCAGATGAACAAGGAGCAGATCAAGGACCCGCACTGGATCTACCCGGGCGACGTCGTCATGCTCGACATGTCGAGCGGCTCCCCGCGTCTGAGACTGGGCAAGAAGGTGGGTGGCGCCGGCGCGGGAACCGGCAAACTGCAGCCTACCGTGTATAGCACCGCGGTCCGGCAAGGCATTCCCAGCATCCCGGCGGGCGCCATCGAACCGTTCATCTCGCAGCCGCTCGTCATCGAAAACAGTGAACTGAATACCGGGGTGAGGATCGTCGCCATGCAGGAAGACCGCATGCTGGTCGGTACCGGCGATACCTTCTACGCTTCGGGCATTCCCGATGCTTCCGTCGAAAAATGGCATGTCTTCCGCAAGGGCAAACCGCTGACCGACCCGGACACCGGCAAGGTCCTCGCCTACGAAGCCTTCTTCCTCGGCAATGCCCGCCTCGTCAAGCCGGGCGAGCCGGCACTGCTGCGCATCAGCCTGTCCAAGGAAGAAATTGCCCGCGGCGACCGTCTGGTTGCCGCACCGGAACCCCAGATCATTTCCTACGTGCCGCACCGGCCGGAACAGCCGGTCGCCGCCAAAGTACTTGGCATCTATGGCGGTCTCAAGGAAGGCGGCGCCAATTCGGTCATCGCCATAAATATCGGCAAGAATAGCGGCATGGAAATTGGCCATGTCGTCGCCCTCTACCGCAAGCGCGTTTCGCTGGACGTGGATGCCGACGGCCGCCGCGTCGCGACGCCCGTTCCCGAAGAGCGCTACGGCTTGGCCTTCGTCTTCCGGGTATTCGACGGTATCTGCTACGCCTTGGTCGTCGAATCGTCCAAGTCCGTCATCGTCGGGGATGCGGCCCGGAACCCGTGAACGATACCGATAGCCTGGCCGCCTGGCTGCGGCTGACGCTGATTGCGGGCATCGGCGGCGAGACGCAGCGCAAGCTTCTCGCCGCTTTCGGTTTACCGGAGGCCATATTCGCCGCCGGCCGCCTGGAAGTCCGCAGTGTGATCGGCGAGCGGGCCGATCTGCTGTTCGACAGCGATCCGGCGGAAGGAATCGAACGCAGCCTGGAATGGGCCAGTCAGGCAAGGCAATCGATCATCACGCTGGCTGATCCAGGCTACCCCAAAGCCCTGCTGGAAATTGCCGATCCCCCCACCGTTCTCTACGTGCGCGGCAACCCTGCCCTGCTCCAGCACCGCGGCATCGCCATGGTCGGCAGCCGCAATGCCACGCCGCAAGGCATCCAGACCGCCGAAAACTTTGCCCGGCACCTGGCCGCCGGCGGGCAGTGCATCATCAGCGGCCTGGCGCTCGGCATCGACGCCGCCGCCCACCGCGGCGCGCTGGCCGCCCACGGACAGACCGTGGCCGTCATCGGCACCGG
>DATGXM010000595.1:0-5399 GCA_035298985.1 Azonexus sp.
GGTCCCGAACAGGGCGGCGGCGTGGATGCCCAGCGAAGCCGCCAGCGCCAGGACGATGGCGATCGGCATGCCGGCCTAGCGCAGCACCGGCGAAATGAAGGTGGTGCCGTCGGCCAGTTCGGCCGCCAGCCGCACCCGGCCGTTGTCCAGGCTCAGCTTGCCCTCGGCAAACCAGCGCACGGCCTGCGGATAGACCAGGTGTTCCTGGCGCAGGACGCGGGCCGACAGCGTCGCTTCGCTGTCGCTGTCGAGCACCGGCACGGCGGCCTGGATGATGACCGGGCCGTGATCCAGCGTCGGCGTCACGAAGTGGACGGTGCAGCCGTGGATGCGCACTCCTTCCTCCAGGGCGCGCTGGTGGGTATGCAAACCGGGGAAGGACGGCAGCAGCGAGGGGTGGATGTTCATCAGCCGCCCTTCGTAATGGCGCACGAAACCTTCGCTGAGGATGCGCATGAAGCCGGCCAGCACCACCAGGTCAGGGGAAAAGCCGTCGATGCATTCGGCCAGCGCAGCGTCGAAAGCTTCGCGCCCGGCAAAGGCCTTGTGGTCGATGTAATGCGTGGCGATACCGGCCCTGGCCGCCGTCTCCAGGCCCTGGGCATCGGGCCGGTTGCTGATCACGGCAGCGATGTTGACGGGCAGATTGCCGGCATCGCGGGCGGCGATCAACGCCTCCATGTTGCTGCCGCGGCCGGAAATCAGGATGACGATATTCTTCATTTCAAAAAACTCACCGGTAGGAAGATGGTGCTGACCACGGTCTGGGTCAGCCGGGAAAGGCCGCGGCCATTGCGGTCGGCGACGACCTTGGCCATGAAGTCGAGCAGGCCCATGACGCGGCCGAATTCGCGTTCGAAGGACAGGTTGCGGTTGGCCGGGTCGAGCTCGTTGGAAAGCAGGAACAGCTCGCCGGCGGCATTGCGGTCGTGGCCGAGCTTCCACACCGCGACGTCCATGTTGCGCGCCGTGTTGTAGAGCTTCATTTCGTTGAGGCTGTCGAGGATGTAGAACTCCTCCTTGTGCTCGTAGGCGGCGTCGACCATGGTCAGCAGCCCGAACATCAGGGCGGCGACCCGGTCGCCGGCGTAGGCTTCGTTGAAGGCTAGCGACGCCGCCTGGCCTTCGCGTAAGCCGTTCAGTTCCGGCCAGCGGCGGGTATGGCGCGTCCGCAGGCGCTCCACGGCGGCCTCACGGCTGGCCTGGCCGGCCTTTTTCCACTCCTTCGGATTGCGCTTGTAGAGCTTGTCGGCGATCAGCAGCAGGCCGTCGACCACCTCGGCACGATTGGTGTCGGCGAAGCGGTCCACCTCGGTCTTGGCCAGGTATTTGGGATCGATGGTCGTATCGGTACGCCCGTCCTTGCCCAGCTTGGTCGAGCAGGCCGCCGCCAGGACCAGGGCGAGAAGGACGGCCAGCCCGCGCATCAGGCGGCCTTGCTCTTCACGTAGCCGATGCCGACGGGAATCAGCGAAAAGACGATGATGCCGATGATGATCAGCGACAGGTTGGCCTTGACCCAGGGCATGTTGCCCAGCCAGTAGCCGGCCAGGCACAGCGATACCACCCAGCCCAGGGCACCGATCAGGTTGAACAGCGTGAAGCGGGCGTAGCTCATCGCACCGATGCCGGCCACGAACGGCGCGAAAGTGCGGAACAGCGGCAGGAAGCGGGAAATGACCAAGGTCTTGCCGCCATGCTTTTCATAGAAGGCGTGGGTCTTGACCAGCGCATCGCGGTTGAAGAAACGCGAATTCTCCCAATGGAACACCTTGGGCCCGAGAAAGCGCCCGATCTGGTAATTGAGCGTGTTGCCGAGCACTGCGGCCACGCTGAGTACGCCGATCAGCGTGCCGATGTCCATGCCGCCCTCGCCGAGGGCAGCCAGCGCGCCGGCCACGAACAGCAGCGAATCGCCGGGCAGGAAGGGCGTCACCACGAAGCCGGTTTCGGCGAAGACGATGAAGAACAGGATGCCGTAGATCCACAGCCCGTACTGCTGCACCATCGCTGCCAGATGCGTGTCGAGGTGAAGGACGATGTCGATGAACTGGGACAGGAATTCCATGCGGTCGGAACAATGAGGACGGGTGGCGCATTTTACCCCAAGCCACCCTGGCGACCGCGAACCGGCGTCCTCGCTTATGGCCCGAATGGGCTGGCGCCCGGCGGCCGGCATGCGCATAATCCTCAGCCCATGACCCGCCTCCACACCCCCGCCACGACCCTGCGTCCTTTCGCCGCCCTGACGCTTGTCTGCATGCTTGCCACGCCAGCCTTGGCCAAGGTGACCGAACATGAGCAACACCAGGGGTATCCGGTGCACCAAGCTCCGGGCACCAGCCTGCGCGCGGCATTGGACAGCGCCTCGCCCATCCGCGAAAACGGCCGGATCTATCACGGCAATACCGCCTGGGACATCCGCTGGAGCTTCCGCTGGGACCGCAACGCCATGGGCTGGTGCCAGATTCTCGGTGTAGCGACCAAACTGTCGGTCACCATCACCCTGCCCGAACTCAAATCCGGCACGGCCGCCGGGCAGGCCGAATTCCAGAAATACATCCGTGCCTTGGCGTTCCACGAAGAAGGGCACAAGAAAATCGCCCAGGAAGCCGCCTATGCGGCGGATCGCGCCATCAGCACGCTACCGCCGATGACCAGTTGCAAGGCGCTGGCCAGCGAGGCACAACGCCAGGGTAATGCCATCCTCGACAGCGCCCGCAAAGCCGGAGTCGACTACGACGCCACCACGCAACACGGCCATACGCAAGGTGCCTGCCTCGGTTGCTGAAATCCCCGGAGATGGTCGTCTGGCCTGGCCTCCCGGGATAATGCGCTCATACCGACCAGCGCTTCCTTCCGGCCTCCGGAGCAGACAGATTACGGCTGGCGTAGTGGTCGAAAGACCGGCCTGGGAGAATTAGCCCTTACCCTATTAAGTGGGTGCTAATATTCACCCACGTCACAATCAAAATAAGCGTGCAGTGAAGACGCCTGGGAGAGGAAAAATATATGGCAACGGAGCCATATGCAAGGCGATGGTCAAGCTATTCATTGAAACTGAAGATTGCCATCACAATTGCTGGCTTGCTGCTGCTCTTCATTTGGGGCCTGACTTTCTATACGGCTGCGAATCTGCGTGCCCAGCTGGAGGCTGAACTCGCCGAGGCGCAACTCACGCAGACCAACTACCTGGCCGCCGACCTCGACCGCAAGGTGCGCAGCCGGCAGAACAGTCTGGTCGGCGTGGCCGCCTCCGTGGACCTCAGGCGCCTCAACGATGCCGATTACCTTCAGGACTTTCTGGCCTCGCACTATGCGCTGCTCGAGAATTTTTCCGGTGGGGTGGCGATCATCGGCCTCGATGGCCGGACCATTGCCGACTACCCCACCGCTCCCGGGCGGCGCGGAACTTATTTCGGCGATCGCGACTATTTCCGCGAGGCGGTGGAGAGCGGACAGCCGTTCATCGACAAGCCGATCATGGGCCGCGCGCTGAAGCGCCCGGTATTGACCATGAGCGCGCCGCTCATCGATCGACTCGGCAAGGTCCGGGCCGTGATGACCGGCATTATTGATCTGACCGCGCCCAATTTCCTGGGATTGCTCACCGACCCGAAGCTGATGGGACGCACGGAAGTTTTTGTCATGTCGGTGAAGGACAATCTGTTCGTTCTGGCGCCGGAGAGCGAGCGCCTGCTGACCACACTGCCGGCCCCGCAAACCGGTGCCATCATGAACCGCATCCGGTTGGGCTATCAGGGATCGGCCATCGCCAAAAGCTCCAAGGGTATTGAAAAGCTCTATTCGCTGAAGACGCTAGCGAGCACCGGTTGGCTCCTCATGCTGGCCACGCCGACGGAATCGGCTTTCCGTTCGGTGACCCACTCCCGCAACACCCTTCTGATCGGCGCCGTCAGCGCCACGATCATCGCCCTGTTGCTGATCCATGCGGTCGTGCGCCGCCTCGTGGCGCCCTTGGCCGAAGCCACCCGCCGCCTGGACGAAATGTCGAGCAGCCCGGAGCTTCAACGCCGACTGCCAGTCGTCGGCGATAACGAGATCCGCAGCCTGTTCTCCAGTTTCAACCGCCTCCATGTGCAACTGGAAGCCCAGACGGCTGAACTCAAGCGTAGCGAGGAGGCCTATCGGAAACTGAGCCAGACATTGGAGTCGCAGGTCGCACTGCGTACCACCGAACTGGAACTTGCCCGCCAGCGGGCGGAAAACGCCAGCCAGGCGAAGAGCACATTCCTGACCAACATGAGCCACGAGATTCGGACGCCGATGAATGCCATTATCGGCCTCACCCATCTGTTGCGACGAAGCAGGCTCGATGCGGATCAGGAGCGCAAGTTGCACAAGGTCGATTTCGCTGCCCACCATTTGCTGTCCGTCATCAATGACATTCTTGATCTGTCCAAAATCGAAGCCGGCAAGCTGACGCTGGAAAGAACGAACCTGGAGATTGGCCCGCTCGTTGTCAATGTGCGCGACCTGATCGCCGATAAAGCAATTGCCAAGGGATTGCTGGTGCGGGAAGAAATCGATCCCTTGCTGGCCGGGCATTTTGTGGGAGACCCGCTTCGCCTCGGCCAGATACTGGCCAATCTCGCCAGCAATGCCGTCAAATTTACCGAGCGGGGCTCCATTACCTTCCGTGCCAGCAAGGTTGCAGGCCCCAACCCCGGATGCCAGGTCCGTTTTGAATTGATCGATACGGGGATCGGCATCCCGCTGGAAGCGCAACGCAGGCTATTCCACAGTTTCGAGCAGGCGGACGGATCAACCTCGCGCACCTACGGCGGCACCGGCCTGGGCCTCGCCATCAGCCGCCGGCTGGTCGAGCTGATGGGTGGTCAAATCGGGGTGAAAAGCTTGCCGGGAAAAGGCAGTACGTTCTGGTTCGAGGTCGTTCTGGAAGCGGGAGAAGCCCAGCTGGCAGCAAGACCGGACCAAGCAACAGCGGGCGCCGACGATCTTCTCCGCCAGCGCCACTCTGGCACCCGCATACTGCTCGCCGAAGACGAACCGTTGAACCAGGAAATTGCGCAGGAATTGCTGCAAGACGTCGGCCTGTGCCTGGACATTGCGTCCAACGGCGAGGAAGCCGTCGCCATGGCCAAGCGGGGAAATTACGCCCTGATCCTGATGGACGTCCTGATGCCGAAAATGGATGGGCTGGAAGCGACCCGCCAGATCCGGCGGCTGCCCGGCGGACACATCCCCATTCTGGCGATGACGGCCAATGCCTTTAGCGAAGACCGCGCCCGCTGCCTCGAAGCCGGCATGGACGATTACGTCGCCAAACCGGTCAATCCGGATGCCTTGTTCGAGACGCTGCTGAAATGGCTGGCCAAACCGGAAGAGCCCAAGACAGCAGGCGCGCCGGCCGCGAT
>DATGXM010000596.1:0-5920 GCA_035298985.1 Azonexus sp.
GTCGCGGACAAGCCGGTCGTCATCGTGCTGCTCGACTCGGTCGGCAAGATGACCCGTGTCGGCGATGCGCAGCGGATCAAGCGCTGGATGGAGAGTGCCTCGCTGGCCGCCGATCGGCGCAAGGCCTGATCGCGCGTCGCGCATAGGGAAAAGGCCGCATGGAGCGGCCTTTTTGCTTTTGGCGGCGCACTGTCAGCGCCGTGCTGTATTTACTTGCGCGGTGCGCTGTAGCCGAGTGCTTGCGAAACGGCATCCGCCGTTTTACGGACCTGCAGTGCCCAGTCCGGATCGTGGCGGTCAGCCGGAGCGGAAACCGACAGCGCGGCGACGGTGTTGCCTTCGTCGTCGTGGATCGGTGCGGCGACGCACTTGAGGCCGAGTTCGGCCTCCTCGTCGTCGTAGGCGATGCCGTGGCGGCGCACCTTGTCCAGTTCCTTTTCCAGGGCGGCCAGGGTGGTCAGCGAGCGCGGTGTCTTGCCGGGCAGGCCGGTGCGTTTGGCGTAGTCGCGAACCTTCTGCGGGCCATCGGTGGCCAGGAACAGCTTGCCCAGCGAGGTCAGGTGCAGCGGCGCGCGGCCGCCGACCAGATAGACAACGCGCACCAGGGCGCGACCGGACGAGGTCCGTTCAAGATAGACGATTTCGTCATCGTGGCGGGTACCCAGGTTGATCGCCTCGCCGATGCGTTCGTGCAGTTCCTGCATGTAGGGCAGGGCCACTTCGCGAACATTGATGCGCGATTTGACGATATTGCCCAGTTCGAGCAGGCGGATGCCGAGCCGATAAGTACCGGCGTCTTGACGTTCGACAAAGCGGGCATTGCTCATCGCTGCCAGAATACGGTGCGCAGTCGACGGATGCAGGTCGGTGGCGAGAGCCAATTGTTTCAGGCTGGCGGCATCGGGCGACGCGGCGAGCGCGTCGAGTAGCGACATCATGCGCTCGATGACCTGGATGGATCCGGGTGCTTTTCCGGTTCCGCTGGCTGCTTCAGACAACTGGATTCCTTTATTGGTGTGGTTTGAGTAGCATTAGCCACTTCTATTTCTTGTGCGCCGCAATATTAGCATGCGCGTAGCCCTCTACGTTACCTGTCTGGTGGACCTGATGCGACCGTCGGTCGGCTTTGCCGCGCTGCGCCTGCTGGAAGCGGCCGGCTGCGAAGTGTTTGTTCCGGAAGGACAAACCTGCTGTGGCCAGCCGGCCTGGAGCGCCGGTGATCGCGGCCTGGCAGGCGATCTCGCCAAGAAGGCGATTGCCGAACTGGAAGGCTACGACTACGTGGTGATCCCTTCCGGTTCGTGCGCCGATCACGTCCGCAATGTCTATCCGCAGCTGTTGGCCGACGATGCGCAGTGGGGAGCGCGCGCCGGTGCCGTTGCCCGGCGGACGTGCGAATTGACAGCCTTTCTGGCCGATATCCTGAAGGTTTCGGCGGTCCCCGGCGAATTCGCCGGCAGCGTGACCTATCACGACTCGTGCAAGGGTTTGCGCGGACTCGGCATCAAGCGACAGCCGCGCGATTTGCTGATGCGTGTGGCTGGGCTATCGGTCAAGGAAATGGGCGATTGCGAGGAGTGCTGCGGTTTCGGCGGCGCTTTTTCGGTGAAATTCGGCGACGTGTCGACCCGCATCGTCGACCGCAAGTGCGATTCGATTGCCGCGGCGCAGGCCAATGCGGTGGTCGGCGGCGATCTGGGCTGTCTGTTGAATATCGAAGGCCGCCTGCGCCGGCGGGGTGACGAGACGACACGCGTGCTGCACATCGCCGAGGTGCTGGCCGGGGGCGAGGCGTGACAGTTGCCGCCCGGCATTCGCAAGCCATGCACTTCCAGGCGCGGGCCGGCGACAAGGTGCGCAATCCGGTTCTGCAGCGCGCCTTGCAGAAGGCCAAGCCGCTGTTTGTTGGCAAGCGGGCCAAGGGCATCGCCGCACTGGCCGACGATGGCCTCGATTTCGAAACACTGCGCACGGCCTGCGCAGACATCCGCAACCGGACGTTGGCCGACCTGGATGTCTGGCTCGACATCTTCGAGGAGCGGGCCACGGCGACCGGCGCCGAGGTGCTGTGGGCGCGCGACGGCGAAGAAGTCGGCCGGCTGGTCGTCGACATCGCCCGCCGCCACGGCGTGACCAAGGCGACCAAGTCGAAGTCCATGCTGTCCGAGGAAGCGCATCTCAATGAGGCATTGGCGCAGGCCAGCATCCGGCCGGTGGAAACCGACCTCGGCGAATACATCGTGCAGCTGGCCGGCGAAACGCCGTCGCACATCATCGCCCCGGCCGTGCACAAGACCATAGCGGAAGTCGAGGCGCTGTTCGCCAGGGAGCATGGCCGCCCCATCGCGACGCGGACCTCGGCCGACATTCCAGACATGGCCCGCGAAGCGCGCGAGGTGCTGCGCCAGCATTTCCTGAGCGCCGAAATGGGCATCTCCGGCGCCAATTTCCTGATCGCCGAAACCGGCACGGCGGCGCTGGTCACCAACGAAGGTAACGGCCGCATGGTGACGACACTACCAAAGGTGCATGTGGTGGTCACCGGCATCGAGAAGATCGTGCCGACACTGGAGGATTTCGCAACCCTGATGCGCCTGCTGCCGCGCTCGGCGACCGGGCAGAGCATCTCCAACTACGTGTCGCTACTGACTGGGACGAAGCGGGAGGGCGATCATGACGGCCCGGAAAAGACGGTGTTCATCCTGGTCGACAACGGCCGCGCCAACCTGCTCGGTTCCGCCTACCAGGACATGCTGCGCTGCATCCGCTGCGGCGCCTGCATGAACCACTGCCCGGTCTATTTCTCGCTCGGCGGCCATGCCTACGGCTGGGTCTATCCGGGGCCGATGGGCTCGGTGCTGACGCCGCTGTACACCGGCATCGAGAATGCCCTCGATCTGCCGCATGCGACCACCGGCTGTAACCAGTGCGGCAGCGTCTGCCCGGTGCGCATCCCGCTGCCCAAGCTAATGCACCGCTTGCGCGAGGAACAGGTCGAACGCGGCCTGCGCCCGTGGTCCGAGCGTCTGGCGCTCAAGGCCTGGGGCTGGGTGGCCGAGCGTCCGGCGCTTTATCGCTGGGTGACGCGGCGGGTCATCCGCTATTTGAACTGGCTGGCCGACGATGCCGGCCGCATCCGTATTTTCGGCCTGGCGCCGGGGTGGACCGCGGGACGCGATCTGCCCGTCGGCGTGGGCCAGACGTTTCACGAACTCTACAAAGCAAGAAAGCGAGCTTGAGCATGGAATTTGCAGCCGACGGCCCGATGGCCATCCCCATGTGGGTCAATGGTCACGCCTTTTTGACCGTCACCAGTGACTTTTTTACCGTGACCAACCCGCAGACCGGCGAGGCGCTGCGTCGGGTGCCGCTGTGCGGTGCCAGCGAGGCGGCCGAGGCGGTGCAGGCGGCGCAAGGCGCGCAGTCGGCGTGGGCCATGATGGGCATGCCGGCGCGCCGGGTTTGCCTGGGCCGTCTGGCCGATGGCCTGGATCGCTATACCGGCCATTTTGCCAAGCTGCTGGCCCAGGAGTGCGGTTTCGACGAGGCGCGGGCCACGGCCGAGGTCGCTGAAGCGGTTGAGGCGCTGCGCGGCGCGTCGGTCGGCGAGACCGGCGTGCTTGGCGTCGTGCTCGACGCGTCCCGGCCGCTCGCCGGTTTTGCCGAAACCATCGCCCCGGCGCTGATGGCCGGCGCCACCCTGGTCGTCAAGCCGAGCCCGAAGGCGCCGTCGGCGGTTTTCGCGCTGTGCGAACTGACCAGCCGGGAAGAATGGCCGGCCGGCGTGGTGAACCTGGTGCACGGTGATGTCGCCGCCATCGAAGGGCTGTGCGCCAGCACCATCGATCGCCTGGTCTACTGCGGCAACGCCGCGCTGGGCGCGCAGGTCGGCGCGCTGGCCGAAGCGGCCGGCAAGACCTTCGAGTTGAAGGCGGTCTGAGCATGCGTATCGTCCAGCTCGAGAGCGAAGCGCTGGTTGCTGAAGTTCGGCGGCCGGCCTTCGCCCACGAATGGGTCGAATACGGCAAGACCCTGCCCGGCCAAGTGGTCGAGCGGCTGGCCGGGGCGACCGTGGCCCTCATCAACAAGGTGCAGATCGACGCTGCCGTCCTCGACTGCCTGCCCGACCTGAAAATGATCGCCGTGGCCGCCACCGGCACCAACTGCGTCGATCTGGCCGCCTGCAAGGCACGCGGCATCGTCGTCTCCAATATCCGCGGCTATGCCGTGCATACTGTCCCCGAACACGTCATGGCCCTGCTGCTCGCCTTGTCGCGCAATCTGGTGGCGTGGCGCGAAACGCTGCAGGCCGGTGGCTGGCAGAAATCCGGACGGTGGTGCTTTTTCGATCATCCGATCCGCGATTTGCACGGTGCGACGCTCGGCCTGATCGGCAGCGGTACGCTGGGCAATGGCGTCGCCCGTCTCGCCGAAGCCTTCGGCATGCGCGTGCTGCGTGCCGAACGCAAGGGGGCGGCGACGGTCCGCCCTGGCTACGTGGCCTTCGGCGAGGTGCTGGCGCAGGCCGACGCGATCAGCCTGCATTGCCCGCTGACCGACGAAACGCGCGGCCTGATCGGCGAAGCGGAATTGCGCGCCATGAAGCCAACCGCCCTGCTCGTCAATACGGCGCGCGGTGGCATTGTCGACGAAGCCGCCCTGGTTCGGGCGCTCAAGGATGGCTGGATCGGCGGTGCCGGTTTCGACGTGCTGACCGCCGAACCGCCGTCCGATGATCACCCCATGGTCGATCCGGCCCTGCTCGCCATGCCCAACTTCCTGCTCACGCCGCATGTCGCGTGGTCCAGCCGGCCGGCCATGCAGGCCCTGGCCGACCAGCTGATCGACAACGTCGAAGCCTTCGCGGCCGGCACGCCGCAGAACCGGGTGGCATGACCGCCAGGGAAGAGATCCTCGGACGGGTCCGCCAGGGCGTCGGCAAGGGTGACTTTGCCGGCCGCCGGGCAGCGGCCGAAGCGCAGCTCATGGCCAGGGGCCGCGGGCCGCAACCGGTCATGTCCGGCAGTCTGGTCGACCGTTTCCGGGCCAAGGCGGAAAGCCTAGCCAGCACGCTGGATGCGGTGGCCGAGCGGAGCGCCGCCCCGGGGGCTGTCGCGCGCTATCTCGCTGCGCAGAGCAAGGCGGCACAGATCGTCGTTACGCCGGACATCGCCGACCTCGACTGGGCCGCCAGTGGAATCCAGAGCGAAGCCCGCGGCGCGGTCGACGCCGATCAGGTCGGCGTCACCGGCTGCTTCTGCGCGGTGGCCGAAACCGGCACCTTGGTGCTGCTGTCCGGTCCCGATTCGCCGGCTACCGTCAGCCTGCTGCCGGAAACCCACATCGCGCTGGTCGACGCCGCGCGCATCGTCGCCACCATGGAAGACGCCTTCGCGCTGCTCCGGGCCGAACGCGGCGAGGTGCCGCGCGCCGTCAATTTCGTTTCCGGCCCGTCGCGGACCGGCGATATCGAACAAACCATCGTCCTCGGTGCCCACGGGCCTTGCCGGGTGCATCTGATCCTGATCGGAACCTCATCATGACCATCCGTTTTGCCGTGCGCGGCGACCATATCCAGCTCGATCAACTGCTCAAGGCGACCGGCCTGTGCGAATCCGGCGGCGCCGCCCATGCGGCGATCGCCGAGGGGCGGGTCAAGGTCGATGGAGCGGTCGATACCCGCAAGCGGGCCAAGCTGCGGCCCGGTCAGGTTGTTGGATTCGGGGGGGAGACGGTCGAACTGGTCGCCGAATAGGCGTTCATTCGGGATTGGATCGAGCCTGCCCGCCGCCTGAAAACGCAGGCAGCTTGTCGGAGGGAGGGCTGTGCCGCTGGTGTACTCGGCAGCGGCTCAGCGACGTGCTTTGGCGAGGATGTCGGCAGCGGCTTCGTCGGCGTGTGCGATGGCAGGGGTGGCCGC
>DATGXM010000597.1:0-1850 GCA_035298985.1 Azonexus sp.
TGAGCGGAGCGGCCTTTGCCATTTACGACGCCAGCAGAGGGTCCAGACCGCCGCGCGAATCGAGCGACACCAGATCGTCACAGCCGCCGACATGCAGGCCATCAATGAAGATTTGCGGATAGGTGGCACGACCCGACCGCTCGTTCATTTCCTTGCGCAGCTCCGGATCGTTGGACGCGACGATTTCCTTGTACTCGGCGCCCTTGGAGTCCAGCAGCGCCTTGGCGCGCTCGCAATAGGGGCAGTAGGGCTTGGTATAGATTTCAATATTCGGCATGGGGGTCCACAGTCAAAACGCAACCTTGTCACAAACCATTATATAGGCAAGGGTTTGCAAGTTTTAAAGACGGACCTGTGGCTGACGCGCGACAGGGAATAACAGGTCGCTATTCCTCTTCATACCTCCCCAGCTTGCTGGGGAGGGGGACCGCACGAGCCTGCTGAAAGCAGGTGAGATGCGGGGGTGGGGATTTTGCTTTTTACGCAGAAAGACTCGCTGAAACGAAACAAGACCCTCACCACCACGCCCTTCGGGCGCGGTCCCCCTTGTAAGTTTCTGAGCGCGGTCTGTGATAAGTTAGGCTGTGGCAGCGCGCGGCAGGCCGTGTCCCCCCTGGGTTAGAAGCCCGCTGGGAGCTGGGTCGTCGCGCGTTCGTCCATCAATCCCGAACAGTCGCTTGGGCCGCATAGCGAGCCCGATTATGCAAGGAAGGGTCAAGGATGGAACAGCAAGCTTTGGTTTATGTTGGCATAGATGTGTCGAAAGATCGTCTGGATGTGTGGGTCCACCCGAAAGGTGAGGCGTTCAGCAGCCGTCAGGAGGTTGACGCGATTGACTATGTCGTGAGGCGTTTGAGTGGTTTATCGGCGCAGGTCATCGCGCTGGAGGCCACAGGTGGGTATGAGCGTGCGGTGGTGGCCGCTTTGTCACTGGCCGGCTTGCCTGTGGTGGTGGTCAATCCGGCTCAGGTTCGCAGCTTCGCACGGGCCTTGGGCCAGCAGGCCAAGACCGATGCGATAGACGCCCGCATTATCGCGCAGTTTGCCGCCGCTACCCGACCTCAGATCCGGCCTCTGCCGGATGACAGTACGGCGGCTTTGGCCGAACTGGTGGCGCGGCGGCGTCAGGTCGTGGATATGATCAGCGCCGAAAAGCAGCGTCTGCCCCTGTCCGCTGTGCCGGTTCAGAAGAGCATCCGCCGGGTGGTCAAGGCGCTGGAACGGGAGCTTGAAGGCCTCAATGCGGGCATTGACGGCCTGATCCGCACCTCTGAGGTTTGGCGTTACAAAGAAGACCTGCTCACCTCTGCTCCCGGTGTCGGCCCGACCGTCGCACGTACCCTGCTGGCCGAGCTACCGGAACTGGGACAGTTGAACCGCAAGCAGATCGCGGCTCTGGCCGGACTAGCCCCCTATACCCGTCAGTCCGGACAATGGCGCGGCAAGAGCTTCATCTGCGGCGGCAGAAAGGCCGTGCGCAAAATGCTTTTCCTTAGCGCGATGACCGCCATCAGGCACAATCCTCCCCTGAAGGCCTTCTATGATAACCTGCTGCGTGCCGGTAAGCCTAAAATGCTTGTCCTTATCGCCGTCGCTAGAAAACTGCTTACCTGCCTCAACGCTATGTTGCGCGATGGCATCAAATGGACACACCAAATCGCTTGACTTCCAACACAGTCGCTCCCCAGCAAGCTGGGGAGGTATAAGAAAGAGGCGGTCCCAACGCTGGCGAAAGCTATACTTTCGCTGCGCTATGCCCCAGCAAGCTGGGGAGGTACAGAACAAAAAAACCGCCGGAGTTTGAAACTCCGGCGGTTTTTTATGCTCCAACAATCGGGTGCAGGGGCGGC
>DATGXM010000598.1:0-5673 GCA_035298985.1 Azonexus sp.
GGCGGCAGTCATCGCCGGCCGCTCGATGTAATTTTCCGTGCCCGGGGCGACCTTGAGGTCGATCAGCCCTTCGCGCTCACCACCAAAATCATGCGCCACGCCGGCATCGACCACCGACAGCCCGAAGCCGTTCTGGCGAGCGAAGACGTTGATCGCCGCGCCGCCGGCCAGGAAGTTCTCGACCATCTGCCAGGTCACTTCCTGCGGGAAGGCCGACACGCCGGCCTTGGCGGCACCGTGGTCGCCGGCGAAGACCAGCATCTGCGGGTTGTGCAGCCGCGGGGTCAGCGTCTGCTGGATCAAGCCGATCTTGTAGGCGGTCTTTTCCAGCAGGCCGAGCGCGCCGAGCGGCTTGGTCTTGCGGTCGATCTTGTTTTGCAGGGCGGTTTCGATATCCCGGTTCGGGACAGCGATATTGAATTGATGGTTAAACGAATGCATCCGATTCTCCAAAAGCAAAAGGGCCTCGCGGCGGCGTTTTTCCGAACGCTGCCGCGAAGCCCTGTCCACAGGCTTCCATTTACAAAACGCCACCAAGATGAAGTGAAACGGTCCTGGCTAGGCGTGCCGCCGAAGACAGTACAAGACGTACGGCAAGGCGGCACAACGACGCCAGGATCATTTTTTTGGCGTTTTCGACACGTCTTCTGGCTTTCGGATCGTCCGACTCGCTGCGCCTTCCCGGAGAGTTTGTTTCCTCTCGTAGTGACATCTTGCAGCGGCCGTCCCCGATTACAGCGGCGGGCCCGCCCCGGATTCAAACCGGGTTCCGTATTGTCGAAGGTGAAATTATATCGAAGCTACAACTGCATCCGTAGTTACCATTGTGGGAGCAATAATCGCCAATACCTCTAGTGCAGGCTTACGTACTTCTGGAGCGAGTTCATCCAATACTGCAACACTCCCAGTAACAACGGCATGCAACGCCTCCCTAACAACCCGGAAGCGCTGAGCGGCTTCGGTTTTATCGAACTCAGCAAGAATAGTAGTACTGGCGCCATAAAACACTGCTACACGAAGTGTTTGACACATAAGCTCCGTATCCAATTTTAGTGCCGCAATTTCGCTGCCCTCTGTATCGTAGGCCCCCAGAAACTTGAAATAATCCTCAGCAGCCTGCCTTACCTCGCTTTCGCTCCCCAAAGCCAGTTGATGTGCCAATATCAACGCCAGTGTCGGGCTACGGTCTTTGGATAAGGCATCTGCACGCCGAAGCGCAGCCAAACGCTCGCTGGCGTAATGCTTTTCTAGTGGCATGGTTAGCGCCAAAGCAAACCAAGTTCGAGAGTCTTCGCTCGCCAAATCACATGCTTTACGCGCCAGTGCGTTAGCTTCGTCGATCCTTGAGGAATTCAAATGCAACAAAGATACGAGCCCTAATAACGCATCTAGGTTTTTGGGATTACAGCTTGTTACTAAACGATAAAGCCGCTCGGCCTCCTCACTCTCACCACAGATTGCAAGTACATCCGCAATACGAAGGCCTAGATCAGAATCATCCGGCGCTAGGTTCCTTGCCTTCTTCGCCGACTCTTTGGCTTCTTCTTGTTGCCCTCGTTGTGCCAACGCTTCGGCCAACGACAACCAATACAATGCACCGGTATCGTCGAGTCGTAGTGCCTCACGGCTCAGGGTCTCATACGCTGCTGCACTTAGCTCTCTTCGCCGATACAATTGTGGAATGATCGAAAGCAGTGGGAATCCCAGGCCAACGGATGCTGCTTCCCCACCCTCAGAATCTCTCGGGTTTTTCAGATAGCCAGCCACAACAGCCTCTGATAGCTGGGTATACCCAAGTTCTCCATATAACTTCCGCATAATGCCTACGGTTTCTTCGACAAATTTCGTTAGTGATTCGTACTCTTCCAAAGTGGCATCTTTGTGCACTTCTGCAATCTTCAAAATTAGCTCAGAAGAAATTGGCAAGCTCAGTAAAAGTTCAGCAGCGGATGAAAACTCGCACTTGGCACATATGCCATTCAAAATTTCTCCGGCAGTCTTGCGATTATTGATTTGCTTCGCCTTATCAGCTAAATCACGATCTTCCCCGCCGACATCTAGAATTTCCTCAAGCACTACACCGTGTTTTAAAAGGAGGCTCTCGAGTGCCCGTGTTTCCAATGCGCGAGCCAAGGGGATTGGCCCCAGAGCACGACAGAGTGCCAACTGAAATTCAGCGTTTCTCGCATCGTTAGACATTGTTTGCAAACCATCTTTCGCCAAACGCTGGAGTTCATCTGAATTGAAAAATACCCGTAAAAACTCTACCAACCACATCAACTTGCGTCGCACCCGCCGGCTGGCCCGCATCAGGTACCAGATGTTAAAAAACCGCTCGGCAACCTGAAATGCCATGCGCTTGCCGCGACCGGACTTGACCTTTTCAACGACGCCAGCCTGAACCAGACGATCAAGCTGCGCAGAAGCTTGATTGACCGGCCAACCCAACGTATCCGCCACCTGTCGTGCACTCATCGGGTCCCAATGCAGGGCCAGTTTATCCAGCAGTTGTTGGGCCTGTGCTGGCAATTCATCGAAGCGAGCCTTATAAAGAGGTGTGACCTCGTCCAGCAACCCTTCAAGATCGGAGCGCACGTCCCCATCCATGCCTTTGAGCAGCACGCCATAGAGCAATACGGCTGTTCGCGGGTTGCCTCCGGTCAAAGTATGCAGGACACGCAAACGTCCGGGATCATCATCCAGACGGCAAATCAACTCTTCCGCCCCGCGCAGGCGGGCTAAGTTAACGATGGTTTCCCGCATTTCTTCTTCTGACAATCCCCGCAACTCGTCAATGCGGAAAAAATCGTAGAAGGCGGCACCGTAGTCGTATGTCGCTTCCAAGGCCCTGCTGCTGGCACCAATCAGCAACAATTCCGGATGTTCCTGCAGTGCTTCGCGCAGCGCCCAATCCTTGTCCTTAAGACGTTCCAGAATCAGATCGATGTTATCCACGAGCAACAGTAGGCGCCGCTGCAGCTTGGCAGCTAAACGGAGCAAGGTCTGTAGCGCCCCCTCACCGTCCTTGCGGTCTAAACGCTCAATTTCGGCATCGAGCGCCTGCATTTCTGCGATTTCGCCACGTGCTTCCAGCCAGTCACCGAGCGCGTCCAGGCAGTTCAGCCAGAAATCGGCCTGCGTCGCGACATTGTATTGCTCTTCAGGAAAATTCAGCGGCAACCATTGCCCAGCTAATTCGGCATCGTCTTCCACCCCGATGGCCAGCCGGCGCAGTAGGGTTGATTTACCCATGCCGCGCTGACCGAGAATCAGGCGATGCTGTGGTCGTGTACCGGCTTGTTCCCGGCGAAAATCGTCGAGCAAGCGAGCCAGAATCTTGGGGCGAGCGACGTAGTAGGTGCGTACCTCGTCGCGACTCCACAAGGCGGGGTTGTAGAGTGCGGGACGTTTCAGGGAAAAATCACCGTTCATGCCGAGAATCTCCGCTGCCAATAGACGCGCAGCCATTCGAGACGAAAGATGTAGCGACCATTGCGCTCAACGAGATAACCGTCGCTGACCAAGACCTCCAACAGGTAGTTCAATGACTTGTCGCGAGTCTCCGGATCGGTAATCACCTTACTCAATGCCTGGGCAATGGTGCCTTTCTCCTCCCCGACTGCTGATTGGCATGCCCGAGTCAAAATCTGTGCTGCCAGGCCGGCTTCCGGCTGCCCCAGTTCCTCGTCGAGACGCTGGCGCCAATAGTCGAAGTGATTGCGGTAGCTGTTGCCCAGCAATTTTTCGAATACTTTCTCTATCATCACCTCATCTGGTGGAAGTGCAGTATCAAGACTTTCATCCCGCAGGTGGCTGAACATCAGTTGCAGGTAATAGGGCACGGGCCAGCCGACGCGAGCTACGATGGCACGACACAACTCTTCCGAAAGGGGCATTTCGTAGCTTTGCGCCAATTTGTCGAGAAAACGCAGTGCCGAATCCTCGTTAAAAGCATCAAGCGGAAACGGCTCCAAGTCGTTGATGGTGTCGCTCAGGCCCAATCGAGCCGCCAGCGTATCGAGACCGATGGAACCAGCCATCAACCATTTGATACGCCGGTAGTGGTTCTGGCGCAAGTCACGTAGCCAGTACAGGAAAGCTCGGGCGCGGCGACGTCCGTCCTCTCCCTGTTGTAGCAAATTGATGATAAAGACTGGTAATTCGTCAATACACACCAGCCAGTTGTCGTTTTCTTCGGACAGAGCCTTGCCAAGTTCCTCGCCGGCTTCACGCCAACTTTCGGGTTTGGCTTCATGCCAATCGACACCGAGCGGTCCGAGCTTAACGCTCTTGACACGTTCGAACACCGCCTTGCTACGCTGACCGACGGTTTGTTGGGTCGCCAGCGCCTTGAACAACTCGCGAATGCAATCGCTCTCGGTTTCGCACTTGGCAAAGCTGCAATGTACGGCGTAGCGCTGGTGCTCACCAGCCTTTGCACACAATCTGAGAATCAATGAAGTCTTGCCGATGCGGCGTGGCGCGAGCATCAATAGGTGGCTTCCCTCCAGCTTGCGCCAAGCCCGTACTTGTTCTTGCTCACGATCAAAGAAATCGTCGCCTTCGACAGGGTTGCCTACACTGATTTTCATCGGACGCTCACAACAAGAATTTTGTACATCAATTCTGTTGTAAAAAATCCTTGTTGTAAAGCCACTGTGCGTAAATGCTGAATTTAGAATAGCGCCTACTCAATCAACCCAAACCTAAAATTTAGGCATGAAAGAACTGATCCTCGGCGGCGCGCGCTCGGGCAAAAGCCTGCTGGCCGAACGTCATGCCCAAGAATCCGGCCTTAAGGTCATCTACGTCGCCACCGCCCAGGCCCTGGACGGCGAGATGGCGCGCCGCGTCGCCCATCATCGCGAACGGCGGCCGGCCGCATGGGGCTGCGTCGAGGAAAGCCTGCATCTGCCGCAGCGTCTGCGCGAACTGGCGGCGCCGGACACCTGCCTGCTGGTCGACTGCCTGACCCTGTGGCTGTCCAACCTGCTCTTCGCCGGCCGAGCGGCGACCCAGGCCGAAGCCGGCGAGGCCATCGACTGCCCGCTGTTCCGCGCGCAGACCGGCGACCTGATCGAACTGCTGCCGCAATTGCCGGGGCGCATCATCCTGGTCTCCAACGAAGTGGGGTGGGGCATCGTGCCCATGCACCCGGTGTCGCGCCTGTTTGCCGACGAACAGGGCCGCCTCAACCAGCGCGTCGCCGCTGTCTGCGACCGGGTGACGCTGGTCGCCGCCGGACTACCGCTTGTCCTGAAACCCACTATAACTTTAGGCTGAGGTAGTAAACAGCGGTATCCTTTCCGGCAAGACACATCAGATGTCACCGGAGGGACACCAAAATGCACACCTTGCTGGATGTTCTGGCTTCCGGCGTCCACGACGCCAAGAACCAGCTGTTCGTCGCCGAATCGCTGATCGCCGCTACCGAAGCACAGCACGGCATCGAACTGGGCGAAGCCCGCTATGCCATCGAAACGGCCGCCCACCGCCTGTCGCGCACCCTGGCCGCCTACAGCGTGCTGCGCCAGGGCGCCACGCCGGCGGTCACGCCGGTCATCGTCGGCGACCTGTGCGACGAGGCGGTGCTCGACCAGAAAAAACACCTCGCCCGGAGCGGCATCGCGCTGACCGCCACCTGCAGCGTGCTCGACGAATGGCTGCTCGACC
>DATGXM010000599.1:0-7105 GCA_035298985.1 Azonexus sp.
AAGAACTGGACGGTGATGCTGGCGATCATGGCTTTCTCGCTGTCGCTGCTCGGCACCTTCCTGGTTCGTTCGGGCGTGCTGACTTCGGTGCATGCCTTCGCCACCGATCCCAAGCGCGGCATTTTCGTGCTGATGTTCCTGGCCACCGTCGTCGGCGCCTCGCTGCTGCTGTTCGCCTGGCGGGCACCGAAAGTCGGCCTGGGCGGCGCCTTCCACATGTTCTCGCGCGAATCGCTCCTGCTGGTCAATAACGTGCTGCTCACCGTGGCCGGCGCGGCGGTGCTGATCGGCACGCTGTATCCGCTGTTCCTCGATGCGCTCGACCTGGGCAAGATTTCGGTCGGCGCTCCGTACTTCGAAAGCATTTTCGTGCCGCTGATGGCGCCGATGGTGCTGCTCATGGGCCTGGCGCCCTTCGCCCGCTGGAAGGCGGCTTCGCGCAGCGACTTCCCGCTGACCCTGTGGGTCGGGGCGTTCGTTTCGCTGGCCGCGGCCATTGCCGTGCCGATGATCATGGGCCACTGGTCCATCCTCGCCGCCTTCGGCGTCTTCCTCGGCACCTGGGCCATTACGGCCAGCCTGCTTGTACTGTGGGCGCGGGCCGGTTCCCTTGGCGGAGCAGGGCTGTCCCGACTGGCCGGCATGACTCTGGCCCAATGGGGCATGGTCATGGCCCACGTCGGGGTCGGCGTGTTCATCCTCGGCGTCACCTTCGTCAAGGCCTACGAGAGCAACAGCGACGTCAAGATGAGCGTCGGCGATACGACCACCGTCGGCGGTTATGTCTTCACCTTCCGCGGCATCAACGAGGTCAAGGGGCCGAACTACATCGCCGCCCGGGCGCACATCGAAGTCAGCCGCAACGGCCGCATCGACCGCATGATGGAGCCGGAAAAGCGCATCTACACCGTGCAGCGCATGCCGATGACCGAAGCGGCCATCGACACCGGTCTGTTCCGCGACCTGTACGTTTCGCTCGGCGAACCGATCGACATGGACACCTGGGTCGTCCGCGTCCAGTACAAGCCGCTGGTCGACTGGATCTGGTGGGGATGCCTGCTGATGGCGCTGGGTGGTGTCCTGGCCGCCGCCGATCGTCGTTATCGCCTGTCGGCCAAGGTCAAGGCCGCCGACGTCGCGTTCTCGTCGGCCCAGGCATGAGGACGGCCTGAGCATGCGCCGATTTCTGCTACCGCTGATGGTGTTCGTCGTGCTGGTCGGCTTCCTCGCCGTCGGCCTACGCCTCAATCCGCGGGAGGTGCCGTCGCCGTTCATCGGCAAGCCGGCACCGCAATTCACGCTGAGCCAGCTGCACCAGGCGGAGAGCAGTTTTTCTCCCAAGGACCTGCAGGGGCAGGTGTGGCTGCTCAATGTCTGGGCCTCGTGGTGCGTGTCCTGCCGCCAGGAGCACCCGGTGCTGGTCGAGCTGTCGAGGCATAACATCGCGCCGATCATCGGGCTCGACTACAAGGACGAACGCGAGCCGGCCAAGGCCTGGCTGGCCGAGAACGGCGACCCCTACCGGTTTTCCATCTGGGACCGTGAAGGGAAAGTCGGTATCGATTATGGCGTTTATGGCGTGCCGGAAACCTTTGTCATCGACAAGGCCGGCGTGGTCCGCATGAAACACATCGGGCCGCTGACCCAGACCGTGGTCAGCCAAAAGATCATTCCGTTGGTGAAGGAGTTGAACGGTGCGTAAATTATTTGCTGCTGCCCTGCTGATCTTCAGCTGTGCCTTCTCCACTGCCGGGGAAGCGCAGCGGATTGGCGAAGATCCGGTCCTCGAAGCCAAGGTTCAATCCCTGGCCGAGGTTCTCCGTTGCCTGGTCTGCCAGAACCAGAACCTGGCCGACTCGCATGCCGACCTGGCCATCGACCTGAAGAACCAGGTCCGCGATATGCTGCGCCAGGGAAAGAGCGAGAAGGAAATCATCAATTATATGGTCGAGCGCTATGGCGACTTCGTGCTGTATCGTCCGCCTTTGAAGACGACGACCTGGCTGCTGTGGGGCGGTCCGTTCCTGCTGTTATTCGGCGGCCTCGGCGGTCTTTTCTTCTTCCTTAGGCGCCGCCGCGGGCAGACCGAAGCGCCGCTGGATGATGCACAACGGTCGACGGCGGCCCGTCTACTGCAAGGTTAATTCGAGAGAGTCCAATGAGTCTGTTTTTGGTAGTTGGCGGCCTGTTGCTGGTCGGTGTTCTTGCTGCACTGCTTTACCCCTTGCTCAAGCGTCAGCCGGCGGATCGTGACGGCACGACCGGGCAGAACGAACTCAATTTGATCGTGCTGCGCGAGCAGTTGGCCGAACTCGATCGCGACATCAAGGATGGGCGCATCACCGAGGAAAGCGGCCGTCAGGCCCGCGACGAACTCGAGCGCCGGGTGCTGGACTACACCGCCGATGCACCCGCCGTGGCGAGCAGCGGCGGCCGCAAGGTCAAGCTGGCAGTCGCCTTGGCCGTGGCCTTCCCGATCGTGGTCGGTGCCTTGTACTGGACCCTGGGCGCACCGGAATCGGTGGTTCCGGGCAAGAAGGTCGCTGCCGGCAAGGATGGCCAGCACGCCTTGTCGCCCGAGCAGATCACCGCCATGGTCGAGCGCCTGTCGCTGCGCCTGCAGGAAAATCCCAACGACGGCGGCGGCTGGCTGATGCTGGCCCGTTCCTATGCCGTGCTCGGGCGTTATCCGGAATCGGCGGCCGCCTTCGGCCGGGCGGTTTCGCTGCTGCCGCCCGACGCGCAGAACTTTGCCGATTACGCCGACATCATCGCCATGTCGCAAGGCAAGCGCCTGGCGGGCGAACCCGAAAAGCTGGTCCAGCGCGCCCTGGAAATCGATCCGCGCAACGTCAAGGCGCTGGCCCTGTCCGGCACCATTGCTTTCGATCGCCAGGATTACGGTCAGGCGATCCAGCTCTGGCGCAAGGTGCTCGCCCTGGTGCCCGAAGAATCGGCCGCCGCGGCCGGTATCCAGGGCAGCATTCGCGATGCCGAGAACCGCATGGCGATCTCGGGCAAGCAGGCGGCGGAGAGCAAGCCGGTCGCTGGCGACATGCCGGCCGTGGCTGCCAAGGTCAGCGGCACGGTCGAACTGGATCCCAAGCTGCGCTCGGCGATCAAGCCCGGCGACACCCTGTTCGTCTTTGCCCGGGCGGTGAACGGCCCGAAGATGCCGGTGGCGATGCTGCGCGCCAAGGCGGGCGAGATGCCGATGACTTTCGCGCTCGACGACAGCATGGCGATGGCGCCGCAGTTCAAGCTGTCGTCCGTCGGTCAGGTCGTGATCGGCGCCAGGATTTCGAAGAGCGGGGACGCCCTGGCGCGGGCCGGCGACCTCGAAGGGATGTCGTCGCCGGTCTCGGCAGGGGCCGGCAATGTTAAGATCATCATCAATTCCATCGTGCAGTAGCGCCCTGATGTAAAGCCGTTCGTTTTCCCGGGCGTTTGCTGCCGGTGGTTCCGGAGTCAATGACATGTCTGGGAAATGTACGGTTTTGGCCGCGCTGCTGTTGGCTGTCTGCAGCTCTGCGGCGCTGGCGCAGCAGAGTGCACACAAGGCGCTGCTTGACGAGAGCCGGGCGGCGGCCAATCAGATCGTCAGCCAGGTGCGCGGCGAGTTGATGCGGGAACTGGAGCGAACCGGCCCCGTCCGCGCCATCACGGTATGCAAATACAGCGTGCCGGAAATCACCTCCAATATTTCCCGGCAAACCGGCATGCGCGTGACCCGGGTCGCACTGCGCCCGAGGAACCGGGCCCTGGGCGAACCGGATGTCTGGGAGCAGCGCGTTCTTCTTGATTTTGAGAATCGCGTGGCCAAGGGTGAGAAAGCCGATGGCCTGGAATACAGCGAAGTCGTCGAGGAACCGGTCGGCCGGGTATTCCGCTACATGAAAGCGCTGCCCATGGCACAGCCATGCCTGCTCTGCCACGGGCCGAGCAACCAGGTGTCGGAAGGCGTGCGGACCTTGTTGGCGACGGAATACCCGAACGACAAGGCAGTCGAATACAACCTCGGGCAGGTGCGCGGTGCCGTTTCGGTCAAAAAATCCTTCTGATCCGAGCAATGCATCCCGTCGTCGATTTTGCCAGCAAGCCTGGCTGCTGCCGCTGCTGGCCGCTTGCGGCAAGGGGGAGCGTAGCTCAGGACCGCAGGCCGGGATGGCTTTGCCGGCCGTCGAACTGCCCTTGCTGAACGGCGGGAATTATCTCTTTACGGAAAAATCGACGCCCTGCCTGATCAATTTCTGGGCTACCTGGTGCCCGCCTTGTCGCGCCGAAATGGCGGCGCTGAACCGTTTGCACACCGATTACACGGCACGCGGCCTGGGCGTGATTGCGGTTTCGGTCGATGAGGACGCCAACCTGGTCCGCGAATTCGTCAGAAAGGAGGGGCTGAGCTTGCCGGTGCTGCTCGACCGCGGCAGCCGGCTGGCGACTTCGGCCTTTGGTGTCAGGGCTTTTCCGACGAGCCTGCTGGTCAATGGCCAGGCCAGGGTCAGTGCGGTCTGGCTGGGCGAGAGGGATTGGGATGCGGCCGATGTGCGCGCCGCAATCGCTCAGTCGCTAGGGACCTGATGGCCTTTCTTATTTCCCGGATTCGATGATGCTGAGGGCTTTCCGGGCTTCCGGGTGGCCCTGGGCGGCCGCTTTGCGCATCCAGCGGGCGGCTTCGGTGCGGCTGTCGATCACGCCCTTGCCGGCCAGGAACAGCAGGCCGAGATGATACTGGGCGTCGGCATGCCCGGCGCTGGCGGCCTGGAAGTACCAGGTGGCCGCTTCGCGGTCGGGATCGGGTACGGTTCTTGCGGCTTGGTTGCCGAAAAGATAGGCAGATCCCAAATGAAACATCGCATCGGCAGAACCTTGGCTGGCCGCCTTTTTCCAGTAGAAAATCGCCTGCTTCTCATCTTCGGGAACACCCTGTCCCATATAGTAGAGCATGCCGAGGCGGTACTGCGCAGTGGTGTTGCCGGCTGCGGCCAAGGGGGTCAGCAACTGTGCGGCCTGTTTCGGCTGTCCGGCATCGAGTAACTTGATGGCTTCGGCCAGCGAATCGGCAGCGGCGGTGTGCGAAAGCGTGACAAGCAGTGCGAAGATAAAGGTACGTACCCACATAGTCAGTTCAATGGCTTTTTTTCTAACGTTTGGTTGAAGATTGCACTGCAGCATTTGAGGTTCGATACAGTCCAATCTGGGTGTCGAATGTTTTGAGCAAGAATCAGGCCGTATTTTGCGGAAGGTTGGGGTAGTGGCAGAAAAAGATCCGATAATCGAGCGCAGGAAGAAGCGGGAAGCCTTGCCCCTGCTCAATTCCTTGAGAGGGAAGGGGTGGCTGTTCACCTTTTTGCTGGCGATTTATTTCTCCATCGTCACCTTGGTCATTGCCTTCGAGCGCAAGACGATGCTCGATTCGGTCGCCTTGCTGCAGAGCATCAATGCGCGCGAGGAATATCTGGTCGGACTCAATTATGCCGTTTCGCGCGCCGTCATTTCGGTCAACGAAAATTACTTCGCGCCCGATGTCGAGGCTTCCGGAAAGATGCTGGCGCTTGAAGTCGAGGCGTTGTTGCCCGGCTTGTCGCGACTGCAGAGCGCCTATCCAGAACTGACCGAATCGCGTGTGGCGCTTGAGCGCATGGTTCGGGAACTGGTCGAGGAGCCGTCGCGCGCCACCATCGCCGATTTGCGCGCCGCCATGCACCGGATGGTGCTGGCCCTGGACCGGGTCACGGTCGACGTCGCCGCCAAGAAGACGCTGTTTGCCGAGCAGTATCACAATTCCTTCCAGCGCCTGACTACCGAGTGGCTGGCTTTTGGCGGCCTGGCGCTGATCCTGGTCGCCGTGGTGTTCAAGGTTTTTTTCCGGGGGCTGGCGGTCGACGTCGAGCGGGTGCGCCGGCATGCCACCCGCGTCCTGCGGGGCGAGCCGAGTTCGAAACTGGTCCATAAGCGCAAGGACGAGTTGGGACTGCTGATGGATGCGGTCAATTCGATGCAGGATGAACTGGCCCGGCGGGAAAGCGAACTGGAAATGACGCGTCAGCAGAGTTTCCACAAGGAAAAGATGGCGGCTGTCGGCTCTTTGGCGGCTGCCGTGGCGCATGAAATCAACAATCCCTTGTCGGCCATCGTCGGCGTCGCCCAGGCCATGAACACTGAATGTCAGGATGCCGGCTGTTCGCGCTACGGTGAGCAGTGCCACCCCAACATGATTCTGGAGCAGGCGACGCGGGTCATGCATATCACCCGGCAGATCAGCGAATTTTCGGTGCCGCAGTCGCAGGAAGCGGAATTGACCGATCTGAACAGCCTGCTGCGGAGCACGGCCAATTTCGTCAAATTCGATCGGCGTTTCCGGCGCGTCGATGTGGTGCTGGAACTCGATGGCAACCTGCCGGCAGTCGTCCTCGTCGCCGATCACATGGTGCAGGTGGCGATGAACTTGCTTATCAATGCGGCGGATGCACTGGGCGGCATCGAAGGGCGTTCGCCCCAGATCCGCCTGGTGACCGGTTGCGACGGGGAGTGGGTGTCGGCAAAGGTAATCGATGACGGGTCGGGCATCCCGTCCGAAATCCTGCCGCGGGTCTTCGAGGAACGGTTCACTACCAAGGGGCAGGGCAGGGGCAGCGGCCTCGGCCTGTCAGTATGCCGCTCGCTGATCATGAAGGCGGGAGGAACGATAGAGGTCAGATCCGAGGCGGGGGTGGGGACCGAAGTGGAAATCAGGTTGCCCGTGCCGGTTCTCGGGGCGGACTGCCGTTAGGACAATAACAGGAAGAGGCGAGAGCGATGCATGTACTGGTAATCGATGACGAGGCGGCGATCCGCCAAATTCTGGCTTCGGCGTTGAGCAAGGCCGGCCATTCGGTCGATACGGCTTCCGGCGTCAAGGAGGCTTCCGCCAAGCTGGTGCGCGGCGATGTCGATGTTGCCTTGTGCGACATCATGATGCCCGACGGCAATGGCGTGGATCTGGTGCGCAGCTTCCGGGGCAGCGGTATCGATACGCAATTCGTCATGGTGACCGCCTTCGCTTCGATGGAAACGGCGGTTGAGGCACTGCGCGCCGGGGCGACCGACTACATGGTCAAGCCAA
>DATGXM010000600.1:0-1750 GCA_035298985.1 Azonexus sp.
AAGACGGCGCCGATGAACTGCCAAGTCTGCGTCAGCACCATGAAGTTCAACGAGCCGGGCGACCCGATGGAAATGTGCTTCCGCGAGTCGATCTACAACGGTGAGAAATTCCACACCTGCTCCGACCACTGCAAGGAAATCTTCGACAACGAGCCGGAGAAGTACAGCCAGACCTTCATCTCCTCGCACCAGGTGCTACAGGGCAACTGCGAGCCGGAGGGCGTCGATGTCAATGCGCCGGACTTCGAGCCGGGTCGCCACATGCTCGACTACTGGAAGCTCGACAAGCGCGCCCTCGGTGACTTCAACGGCTCCGAGGACCAGAAGAACTTTGCCGCCTGGCGCGAACAAGCGACCAAGAACTAAGGAGACAGCCATGACCATGTTAAAAACTCTCGCCCCGTACGAGTTCAAGTCGCGCGACGCGGTCGAGAACTACAAGGGCCGCCAGCTGCTGTACGTGAATTGGGAGCGCCACCGCATGTTCTCGCGCCCCTTCGTGCTGGCCATGAAGCCGGAAACGCCGTTCTCCGCTGTGCTGGAAGAAATGGCCGCCTGCTTCAGCTACCACCCGGACTGGCAGCACATCGACTGGGACAAGGCCATCTGGCAGAACGGTAACACGCCCTTCACGCCGGATCGCAACAAGACCCTGGCCGAGAACGGCATTGGCCACAAGGACCTGATCCGCTTCCGGACCCCGGGCCTGGATGGCATCGCCGGGACGGGATACTGATAGCTTGACCGTCATTCCCGCGGAGGCGGGAATCCAGGCGCCGTCTGGACCCCCGCCTACGCGGGGGTGACGGTTCGGGCCACCCACAGAGAGACCAAAACATGAGCTACGAACTGACCATCGAGCCCCTCGGCCGCAGCATCGAAGTCGAAGACGGCCAGACCATCCTCGACGCCGCCCTGCGCGCCGGTATTTATCTGCCGCATGCCTGCGGCCAGGGCTATTGCGCCACCTGTAAGGTATGCATCACCGACGGCGAGGTCGATCACCAGAACGCATCCAGCTTCGCGCTGATGGATTACGAGCGCGAGGAGGGCAAGGCGCTGGCCTGCTGCGCCACGCTGGAAGCCGACACCGTCATCGAAGTCGAGATGGAAATCGACGACGACGCCCGCGACATCCCGGTCAAGGATTTCCACGGCACGGTCAGCCGCATCGAGAACCTGACGCCGACCATCAAGGGCATCTGGCTCAAGCTCGACGAGGCGCTGGATTTCCAGGCTGGCCAGTACGTCAATTTCAACCTGCCCAACGACATGGGGCACCGTGCGTTTTCGCTGGCCAATTCGCCATCGACCGGCAACGAGATCGAACTGAATATCCGCATCGTTCCCGGTGGTGCCGGCACGACCTGGATACACAACGAACTGAAGGTTGGCGACCAGGTAACCGTCTCCGGACCCTACGGCCGCTTCTTCGTGCACAAGTCGGCCAACGTGCCGTCGCTGTTCATGGCCGGGGGGTCAGGCTTGTCCAGCCCGCGGTCGATGATTCTCGACCTGCTCGAACAGAACAGCGAACTGCCGATCACGCTGGTCTATGGCGCGCGCAACCAGGGCGAGCTGTACTACCACCAGGAATTCGTCGATCTGGCCGCCAAACATGCCAATTTCACCTACGTCCCGGCGCTCAACGACGAGCCGGCCGACAGCGGCTGGACGGGGTTCCGCGGTTTCGTGCATGAAGCGGCCAAGGCGCATTTCGACAACGATTTCCGCGGCAACAAGGCCTACC
>DATGXM010000601.1:0-3112 GCA_035298985.1 Azonexus sp.
GCTGCGCGCCCTGTTGGCCGACCGCAGCGCGCTGTTCGACCGCTGGCAGGCGACCACGCCGCGCGGATGGCTGACCCTGGCACCGGCCGGGCAAACGGCGGCGTCTCAGCCGGCGGCCGAAGAGTCGGCAAAACCGGGCGACGGCCGGGTTTTCCGTGGCGTCGCCACCGGCACCGGCGTGGCACGCGGCAAGGTTCGCCGCTTGCGCCATCCGTCCGAGGGGCTGGCCTTGCAGCCCGGCGAAATCCTCGTCGCGCCCTCGACCGATCCCGGCTGGACGCCGCTGTTCCTGAAGGCCGGCGGGCTGGTGGTCGAAACCGGCGGCTACCTGTCGCACGGCGCCATCGTGGCGCGCGAATTCGGGCTGCCGGCAGTGGTCAATCTGCCGGGCGTCCTGGCCGCACTTCACGACGGCGACGAGGTCGAAGTGGATGGTTGGAAAGGGGTAGTTCGTTTGATCTAGTGTTGTCGCGACGCAACATCGACCCCGGTTCCTTTCGGCCGTTTGGTTGACCTAGATCAATCAAATCAATAAACTGGATTTCGTGTTGCGGTGCAACATCGGTTTTTGCGGCGCTCTTCCTCTTCCTGCCGCGCTTTTGAGGCGATTCCCCTCTCCCAGCCTCCCGCCGATGTCGTACCCCCCTGTAACCGTTCGCTGCAAGGTTGTTTTTTGCAGTGGCAACAGTCAAGGAGGTCGCATGAACGCTTCGACCCTTACTACGTCTTCCCGGCAGCGCATTTCCGCGTTGGTGCTGGAGGTTTTTCAAAAAGTGCTGATGGCCGCCGGCCTGGTTTTCATTGTCGGCTTGATCGGCGTCGAGAGCGGGCTGATCAGTCCCGATTTGCCCTTCGTCCAGAAGTTCCTGCCGGCCGACGAGGCTGACGACGCAGCCGAGGCCGAGGCCATCGAAGTCGCAGAGCCTGTCGCCGAGGTGCTGGCACCGCGTCTGCGTGGTGCCATGGATTACGTCACCCGCCGCTACAAGGTCTCGATCGAGGCAGTGCAGCCCATCTTCGCCACGGCGCAGACCGTCGGCAAGGAACTGCATCTTGATCCGCTGCTGATCATTGCCGTCATCGGCGTCGAGTCCGGATTCAATCCGTTCTCGCAGAGCGTCGTTGGCGCCCAGGGCCTGATGCAGGTGGTGCCGCGCTACCACAAGGACAAGTTGCCCGAGGACAGCACTTCTTTCCTCGATCCGGTCACCAATGTGCTGGTCGGTGCCCGTGTGCTGAAGGAATCCATCCGTCGCCAGGGCGGCCTGGAAGAAGGGTTGCAGCAATTCGGCGGCGCCAGCGACGATGCCGATCGACGGTATGCGACCAAGGTGCTGGCCGAGCGCCAGCGTCTGGAGCAGGCGGCGCAGCGCCTGCGCGCGGTCTGAGCTTTCCCCGCGCCAGGCCGGGAACTCGCGGGCGGCAAGCGGGTCCGACCGGTATCGCCATATGACCGATAACAACGATGCCCCAACCCCAACTCCCCTTGGCGACCCTGGCCGGTGGCTGCTTCTGGTGCCTTGAAGCGGCCTTCGAGCAACTCGATGGCGTGATTTCCGTGCTGCCCGGCTACATGGGCGGGCAGTTGCCGCGGCCCAGCTACGAGGCGGTGTGCCGGGGCGACAGCGGCCACGCCGAGGTCGTGCAAATCCGTTTCGATCCGGCCATCATCGACTACGACACGTTGCTCACCGCCTTCTTCACCATTCATGACCCGACGACGCTGAATCGGCAGGGGCATGACGTCGGCAGCCAGTACCGCTCGGCCATTTTCTATCACGACGACGCCCAGAAGGCCGCCGCCGAGGCCATGGTCGCCCGTCTCAATGCCGAGGGCCTGTGGGCTGACCCGATCGTCACCGAAGTGACGCCGGCGACGACCTTCTTCGAAGCCGAGGAATACCACCACCAGTATTTCCGCCGTAACCCGTACCAGGGTTATTGCATGGCGGTTGTCGCGCCCAAGGCCGCCAAGCTGCGTCACGTCTTCGCCGATCACCTGAAGCAAGACTGAAAACGGCTGGTCGAGCTTTCTTGGCGCTAGCCGCGAACAATTCCGGTGCGTGCCCTAATCGGTATGACTCGTTTTGGTGCGGCGCAGCATTTCCCAGCTGGCGATCAATGCAAGCGGTGAAAAGGCGCCAACCGTGACGCCGAGGAAGATTTCAGTCAGTCCGCCGTCCATGATGCTTCTCCTGCAAGGGTTCGATAACCCTGTCATTGCATGGAGCGTGCCACCCGCCAAAAGGGGCGGCGAAAAATCAGCGTCTGCGGGCCAGTCCGAACAGCAGCATCAGCACGATCAGGCCGATGGCCGGCCAGTCGCCCAGGCGGCCGTAAGGCGTGGCGCCAGCGTAAGCCTGTATGCTGCCCTTGAGGACGCCGGTAGTGAAGGGCGGCAGCGCGGAGCGTACCGTGCCGTCCGGGCCGACGATAGCGGTCATGCCGGTATTGGTGGCGCGCAGCATGGTGCGCCCGGTCTCCAGGGCGCGCATCTGGGCGATCTGCAGGTGCTGCGGCTGGGCCAGCGAGCGGCCGAACCACGCCGTATTGGACAGGTTGGCCAGGATGCCGGCCTGGGGCAGGGCGCGGATGATCTCGTTGCCGAAAACGTCCTCGTAGCAGATGTTGGCCGCCACCAGTTGCCCGGCAACGGCCAGCGGCGCCTGCTTTTCCGGGCCGCGCGAGAAGGAGGAGGCCGGGATGTTGGCGTAGGCCATGAACCACGCGAAGCCGGGCGGGATGAATTCGCCGTAGGGCACCAGGTGGTTCTTGCTGTAGGTCTGCAGCGGCGACACGCCGAGGCTGATGGCGCTGTTGTAGTAGGCCTCGCCCTCGCCGGTCAGGGTGCCCATGATGATGTCGCCATTCTGGCGGCCGGCCAGCGCTTTCAGCGCGGCGAGATAGTCTTCCGGCAACTGGTCGAGGAAGACCGGGAAGGCGGTTTCCGGCAGCAGCGTCAGTTGCGCCGGGTTGGCTTCGATCAGTTCGCGGTAGAGGTTCAGGGTGCGGACAAAGGCTTCCGGCCGGAATTTCATTTCCTGCGGGACGTTGCCCTGAATCAGCGCGACGCTGATCGGTGCGCCCAGCGGCGCGGTCCATTCGATCTGGC
>DATGXM010000602.1:0-3637 GCA_035298985.1 Azonexus sp.
CGTGGCCCAGCGTATACATCTTCATGATCGGCGTATAACCCGAAGCGTCGCCGTAGTCGTAGGTGTAGGCGCCCTTGGTCAGCGTCGGGCAGGAAGTCGGCTCAACGGCGACGCAGCGCAGGTTGGCCGCGCGCTTGTCGCCGGCCGCCTTGTCGGCGAGGAAGGGGAAGGCGATGCCGCCGAAGCTGGAACCGCCGCCGCAGGGCCCGAAGATCACGTCCGGGTAGAGGCCGATCTTGGCGAACTGCTTCTTGGCTTCCAGGCCGATCACGGTCTGGTGCAGCAGCACGTGGTTGAGCACCGAACCCAGCGTATAGCAGGTATTCGGATCGGCCGCTGCTTCCTCGACGGCTTCGGAAATGGCCAGGCCGAGCGATCCCTGGCAGTTCGGATCGGCGGCCAGCGCGGCACGCCCGGCGTTGGTCAGGTCGGTCGGGCTGGCGAACACTTCGGCGCCCCAGGTCTGCATCATCGAGCGGCGGAAAGGCTTCTGGCCGTAGCTGACCTTGACCATGTAGACGCGCACCGGCAGGCCGAACATCTGGCCGGCATAGGCGATGGACGAACCCCACTGGCCGGCGCCAGTCTCGGTGGTCAGCTTCTTGGTACCGGCCAGTTTGTTGAAATAGGCCTGCGGTACGGCGGAGTTCGGCTTGTGCGAACCGGCCGGCGACACGCCTTCGTACTTGAAATAAATCTTGGCCGGCGTACCGAGCGCCTGCTCCAGGCGCAGGGCACGGCAGAGCGGCGCCGGACGCCACTGGGCGTAGATCTGGCGGACTTCTTCGGGGATCGGTATCCAGCGCTGGGCGGACATTTCCTGTTCCAGGATGGGGTCCGGGAAAATCGCGCCCATCGCTTCCGGCGGCACCGGGTTGCCATCGGGGCCGAGCGGCGGCGCCGACGGGTTGGTCATGTCGGCGACGACGTTATACCAGTGGGTTGGGATTTCTTCTTGTTCGAGGTTGATACGCAGCGGTGTCATGTTTTCTCTCTCCCTGCGGACGGGTCCGCAAAGGCGGTAAATTAACCCAAAACCCTGCCCCGACCAAGGGTGAAGCGGGTAAAGTAGCGCCTGATTTTTGCCCGAAACAGCCACCCCGCGTGACCTCCCATTCCCTGCTCTGCCACACCGCCAACAACATGCCATCCGGGATTGCCGTCTCGGCCACGGTGGCCTGGATGGTCGACCATGGCTTGCGCCTGGAATACCGCCTGCACGGCGCCATCACCACGTTGCGCCTGCCGCCCCCGGCCACCCCGCAAGCGGCCGACGGCCTGTGGCAACACACCTGCTGCGAGGCCTTCGTGGCCGCCACCGGCGAAGCCGCCTATCGCGAATTCAATTTCTCGCCGTCGTCGCGCTGGGCGGCCTATCGCTTCGGCGCCTACCGGCAGCGCGACATGGTATGGCAGCCGCCGTCCCCACCGGTCGTCGCGCTGCAGGCTGCGGGCGACGACATCCGGCTGCTCGCCGGCATCCCGGCCGGCCTGCTGCCCGCCGGAAGCAGCCTCGACATCGGCCTTACCGTCGTCCTCGAAACACTGGCCGGCGACAAGAGCTACTGGGCCCTACGCCATTGCGGCCAGCAGCCCGACTTCCACCTCCGTGACAGCTTCACCCTGCACCTGAACCGCCCATGACCTCCACCATCCAGTTCGGCATCGACCGCCTGCTCGCCGACCCCGCCCTGCGCGCGCCGCTCCAGGGCCGCCGCGTCGCCCTGCTCGCCCATCCGGCCTCGGTCACCGCCGACCTGACGCACAGCCTCGACGCCCTCGCCGCCCTGCCCGATCTCCGGCTGACCGCCGCCTTCGGCCCGCAACACGGCCTGAAGGGCGACAAGCAGGACAACATGGTCGAGTCGCCGGACATCGTCGACCCGTATTGCGGCATCCCTATCTTCAGCCTGTACGGCGAAGTGCGCCGACCGACCGACGCGATGATGGACACCTTCGACGTGCTGCTGGTCGACCTGCAGGACCTCGGCTGCCGCATCTATACCTTCATCACCACGCTGCGCTATGTGCTGGAAGCGGCGGCCAAGCACGGCAAGACGGTATGGGTGCTCGACCGCCCCAACCCGGCCGGCCGGCCGGTCGAAGGCCTGACCCTGCGCGCCGGCTGGGAAAGCTTCGTCGGTGCCGGCGCCATGCCGATGCGCCACGGCCTGACCATGGGCGAGCTGGGCGACTGGTTCATCCAAGAATTGCAGCTCGCCGTCGACTACCGCGTCATCGAGATGCAGGACTGGCAGCCGGACACCGCCCCCGGCCACGGCTGGCCGCTCGGCGAGCGGACCTGGATCAACCCCAGCCCGAACGCCCCCAACCTGTGGATGGCCCGCGCCTACGCCGGCACGGTGATGCTGGAAGGCACGACTTTGTCTGAGGGGCGCGGCACGACGCGACCGCTGGAAATTTTCGGCGCGCCGGACATCGACGCCCGCGCCGTCATCGCCGAAATGCGCACTTTGGCGCCGCACTGGCTGGACGGCTGCAAGCTGCGCGAAATCTGGTTCGAGCCAACCTTCCACAAGCACGCCGGCCAGCTCAACCACGGCGTGCAGATCCACTGCGAAGGCCCGTACTACGACCACGCTGCATTTAAGCCCTGGCGCATTCAGGCGCTCGCCTTCAAGGCCATCCGCCAGCTCTACCCCGACTACCCGCTGTGGCGCGATTTCGGCTACGAATACGAATTCGACCGCCTGGCCATCGACCTGATCAACGGCTCGCCGCTGTTGCGCGAGTGGGTCGATGATGCATCCACCACGCCCGACGACCTCGACCGCCTGACCCGGCCGGACGAACAAGCCTGGTGCGAGATCCAGCAGTCTTTCCTACGCTACCGTTGATCCGCGCCTACCGAGATCGCCTCCCCGAGCGCATGGCTTGTTGCTAATATGACAAGGTAAAGCCAACCATCAAATCAACGCGAGGCTAGCGTGGCCCTTCGTCTTTGTTTGCGCGTGGAAAACTGGGTATGCCGCACGGTCGCAGCGCTCTTGCTGGGCATCGCGATGACCGGCGCCGTGGGCGAAGAAATCGCCCCCCTCCCCATCGCTGCGCAGCCACCGGCCAAGTTCGGCGTCCTCGCCTTCCGCCCCAAGCCGGAGACTGCCGCCCACTGGCAGCCGCTGATCGATTACCTGAACAAAACCCACCCCGGCCACCCCGTCTCGCTCGTCGTCCTGACTTATCCGGAGCTGGCCGAAGCGGTCAAGAACAAGCAGATCGATTTCGTCCTCACCCAGCCGGTCCACTACATCAAGCTGGCGCAGGAAAACGACCTGCTGTCGCCGCTGGCCACCCTGGTCGAGCGGGACGGCGACAAGATGGTGGCCACGTTCGGCGGCGTGATCCTGACCCGCAGCGACCGCATCGACATCCAGCGCCTGAGCGACCTGCGCGGCAAGCGCATCGCGACGGGCATCGTGGCTTCCCTGGGCGGCTATCTGATGCAGGCCTACGAGGCACACCAAATCGGCGTCGAACTGCCGCGCGACGCGCAGATCATCGAAACCGGCGAACCGCAGGACAAGGCCGTCGAAGCGCTGCTGGCCGGGCGTGCCGATGTCGCTTTCGTGCGCACCGGCGTCATCGAAGGCATGCAGCGCGAAAACAAGCTCGACAT
>DATGXM010000603.1:0-3358 GCA_035298985.1 Azonexus sp.
AAAGCGGTAGCCGCTGCCGGTGGCGGGCGGGTCGAGGACGGAACCGGGATGCCGGCCGAGGTCGGATGACCAGGCCGCGCCGCCGTCAATGGGCGGCACAGCCTGGTTGCCGGAGTCCACCGATTCTGCCGCGCTGGCCAGGTGGGTGGCGAGGAGGGCGACGGCCAGGAGTTTGAGAGGTTTCATCATGGGCCTCGTCGAAGCGGAGTTGGCGAATGCTGGCATCCGTCGCGCCTAGCTATCCAGGATGCGCAGGGCGAGGGCCTTGCCGACGGCCTGGGCGCGGTTGAGGACATCGAGCCGGCGCAGGATCTTCTGCACATGGTTCTTCACGGTCAGCGGGCTGATGCCGAGGATCATGCCGATCTCGATATTGCTCTTGCCGCGGTAGATCCAGCCCAGGATTTCCTGCTCGCGGGCGGTCAGCAATTCGTTGCCGCCGGCGTGTCCCCGGGTTTGCCAGAGCGGGGCCTGCCGGGTGAACTGGGTATGCACCCAGGCGGCGTGCAGCGAGGGCACGAGCAGCGCCGCCAGCGGATAGTGGCGGGGCGCGATGCTGCCGGCCGGGCAGCCGAAAATGAAGAAACTGACCGGCCAGCCGAAGGTGTCGTAGGTGCCGTGGGCGAAGACCTCGCTGGCGCCCATGCGGCTCAGTTCGCGGCCGAGCGGGCTGTTGACCGCCATTTCGCTGTTCGCCAGGTCGAGGAACACCGGGCGGAAGTCGTTTTCCTCCCAGCTCTTGAGCAGTTGCGGCACGAGCAGGGTGTCCTGGCCGAACAGGTTGCTGAGCACGGTCGGCTCGCTGGCGGCCGACGAAAAACTGTCGACGTGGAAGTTGTTCGACTCGCCGTTGCGCAGCGCGCAGATCAGCACGTCGTGGCGGATCAGGTTTTGCAGCAGCCCCTGTGTCCAGCAGAAGAAATGATGGGAGGTATGCACCTTCAGGGAATGCTCGAGGATCAAGCCCAGGGCCTCGAGTTCGAGGGGGTCGATGAAAGGCGACGAGGATTCCGGGCCAGGATTGGGCATGTCCTCTCCGCTGGAAGATTCTGCATAAGCCTGGGCGGTATCGGTTGCGCGAGTCTGGAGGTCGGTGAGTTGCATGAGGCGCTCCGCTCAGAAAGTGGGTGGTTATCAGTGTTGCGAAGAGGATATTAAGTAGTGATTAAGCACGCCTAATCACTTGCGCGCCGCTGGCGGCGGCTTTCGCCGGAATGCTCCGATCGGCGCATGGGGAACGGCCGGGGCCTTAAAGGCGACGGCCTAGATTCGCAGCGACGCGAACCTGCTGGGAGAACACCATGCCACAACGAATGCCGCGCCGGTGCCGCCCGGGAGTTGCCCGATGAGCGGACCGGCTGCCGTTCGCCCCATCGCCGCTTGTACCATTTGACCGGCCCAGGTGGCTTGTCGTGCAAATCGCCCATCCGTCCGGCCCCTACCTGCAGGGCTATGCGCTGACCTCCAGCGGATTGATGCGGGCCGTGCTCGGCCCCGCCCTGGCCACGCTCGCCCTGCCGCTGTGTGCCGCTTTCTTCCGCCAGCCGGTGGACGGCGCCTACCTGCTCCTCGCCATCTTCGTCTTCGCCCTCTCCTTCCCCGGGCGTTTCCCGCGCCGCGGCAGCCTGTCGGGGACCATCGCCAGTGTGCTCTCCGGCTGGCTGCTGGTGCTCGCCCTGCTGCTCTTGCTCGGCTGGGCGACGCAGATGCTCGATCACTTCGATCCGCGGGTACTGGTGGCCTGGGCGGTGCTCACGCCGCTGCTGCAGATCGCCATCCAGACGCTGTTTCCGTTCGCCCTGCCGTTCCTGATGGCGGCCGAGGGCGGGCCGCGCTCGGCCGTCATCGTCGGCCGCGGGCAATTGAGCCGCCAGCTCACCGCCGCCATCGCCGGGGCGCCCGATCTCGGCATCCGTATTGCCGGGTACTTCGACGACCGGACGTCGCGCCTGCATCCGGAAACCGACGGCGAGGTGCTCGGGCCCCTCGGCAAGGTGGCCGCCTACGTCAAGCAGCATGCCATCGACCGCATCTACATCACGCTGCCCATGGCCTCGCAGCCGCGCATCCTGAAGCTGCTCGAGGAATTGCGCGACACCACCGCATCGATCTACTTCACCCCCGACATCTTCGTCTGCGATCTGATCCAGGCGCGCCTCGACACGGTGGGCGGCATGCCCGTGGTCGGCATCTGCGAAACGCCGCACTATGGCGTCAGCGGGCCGCTCAAGCGGGCCAGCGACCTGGTCCTGGCCAGCCTGATCCTGATCCTGATCGCGCCGCTGATGCTGGCCATCGCCATCGCCATCCGCGTTAACTCGCCGGGCCCGGTCATCTTCCGGCAGCGCCGCTACGGCCTCGATGGCCACGAGATCGTGGTCTACAAGTTCCGCAGCATGACGGTGGCCGAGGATGGCGACGAGATCCGCCAGGCCACCCGCAACGACAGCCGGGTCACGCCGCTCGGCGCCTTCCTGCGCCGCACTTCGCTCGACGAGCTGCCGCAGTTCATCAACGTGCTGCAGGGACGGATGAGCGTGGTCGGGCCGCGGCCGCATGCCGTCGCCCACAACGAGCTGTACCGCAAGCTGATCAACGGCTACATGCTGCGCCACAAGGTTCGTCCGGGCATTACCGGCTGGGCCCAGGTCAATGGCCTGCGCGGCGAAACCGATGTCCTGGAGAAGATGCAGAAGCGCGTCGATTACGACCTCGCCTACCTGCGCAACTGGTCCCTGCGCTGGGACCTCGAAATCATCCTGAAAACCCTGTTCGTCGTCTGGAAGAAGCCGAATGCCTATTGAACCGTGGCCTGTTGAACCGTGAAAACCCGGTCGACCGCCTGTTCCTCTCCAGCCTGCCGCGCCCGTCGTGCGATTCGTCCGCGGGGTGACTGCGGCCGTATCCAGCCGAGGTGTCAAATTTGAATCCATTGATCGAGATCGTCTTGTCCGTACGTGCCTTTGCCCTCAGCCAACGCTGGTTCTGCCTGTGCGGGGCCATTCTTTTCGTGTTCCTGCTCTTCTACCTGGGGACCAAGCCGGTGGCGGTCAATCTGTTTCCCGAACCGCTCGACAAGCTGGCCCATCTCGCTGCCTTCTTCGCCATCGCCGCCTTGCTGTGGGTCGCTCTCGACGGCAATCTGCCGCTCGTCGTCGTCGCCCTGACCGCCGGCATCGGTGCCCTCGACGAGTGGCACCAGATCAGCCTGCCCGGGCGTTCGGCCGACTACACCGACTTCCTGGCCGACCTGACCGCTGCCGTGCTGGCCGTCATCGTGCTGCCCCGCCTGCGCCGCTGAAGCTGTCGTCTCATGGGCTGGCCTGCGGCTGTGCTGCCGGCGGCGGCGCGGGGCGGG
>DATGXM010000604.1:0-7080 GCA_035298985.1 Azonexus sp.
ATGAAACCGCACGATTTCCAGCCGCTGCCGCTGCTCGGCATTCCCGGTGTGACGCCGGAAAACGAAAACCCGGCGTATTACGACGATACCTGGCAGTTCCGGCCCGGCCGGCGGGCCGCTTAACGCCAATCGGCCCCGGTCGCCCGGAGCCGTGCTTCGTCTCAGGCGGCCGCCTGATCGACGCGGCCGGCGACGTCGAGACGGTTGATGCCGCTGATGATGGCCTTGATCGACGCCGAGACGATATTGGTGTCGATACCCACCCCGAAGCTTTCGCCCTTGCCGGTCGCCGCCATCTCGACGAAGGCGCAGGCCCGGGCGTTGCCGTCCTCGCCCATCGGCACCATCGAGCGTTCCTCGTAGCTGCGTACCTGGACCTTGATGCCGGCACTTTCGAGGGCGTGCATGGCGGCGTTGATCGGGCCGTTGCCTTCGCCGGTGAGGATGTGCGGCGTGCCGTCGATGTCGATCGAGAGGCGGATGCCCTGGGCGCTGCCGTGCTCGTACAGGTGATGCTCGCGGTAGCGCACCGTGCTGCCGCCTTCGAGGTAAGTCTGGTTGAAGATGTTCCAGATGTCGTCGGCGCTCACTTCGCCGCCGTGCTGGTCGGTGTAGCGCTGGACGACGCCGGAGAACTCGACCTGGAGGCGGCGCGGCATGACCACGCCGTACTCGGTCTCCATGAGGTAGGCGATGCCGCCCTTGCCTGACTGGCTATTCACCCGGATGACCGAATCGTAGCTGCGGCCGACGTCGGCCGGGTCGATCGGGAGATAGGGCACTGCCCATTGCTCGTCCGCCTTTTGCGCGGAGAACCCCTTCTTGATGGCGTCTTGGTGGGAGCCGGAGAAGGCCGTGAAAACGAGATCCCCGACGTACGGGTGGCGCGGATGGATCGGGAGCTGGCTACAGTGTTCGAAGGTGCGCGCAACGGCGTTGATGTCCGAGAAGTCGAGGCCCGGATGGACGCCTTGCGTGTACATGTTGAGGGCGAGGGTGACGAGGTCGACGTTGCCGGTGCGCTCGCCGTTGCCGAAGAGGCAACCCTCGACGCGGTCGGCGCCGGCCATCAGGCCGAGCTCGGCGGCGGCGACGGCGGTGCCGCGGTCGTTGTGCGGGTGGAGGCTGATGATCACGCTGTCGCGGCGGGCAAGGTTGCGGTGCATCCACTCGATCTGGTCGGCGTAGATGTTGGGCGTGGCGATCTCGACCGTGGTCGGGAGGTTGAGGATGACCTTGCGCTGCGGCGTGGCGCCCCACACTTCGGTGACGGCGTCGCAGACTTCCTTGGCGAAGTCGAGCTCGGTGGCGGTGAAGAGTTCAGGGCTGTATTCGAGGGTGATCTCGGTTCCGGCCGATTTTTCCATTTCGTCGGCGAGCGTGCGGATGAGGCGCACGGCGTCAGTGGCCATGGCGACGACCTCGGCCTTGCTCATGTTGAACACCGTTTCGCGGAAGGTCGGGCAGGTGGCGTTATAGACGTGGACGATGGCCTTCTTGGCGCCCTTGAGCGATTCGAAGGTGCGGCGGATAAGGTGTTCGCGGGCCTGGGTGAGCACCTCGATGGTCACGTCGTCCGGAATGTGACCGCCTTCGATGAGGCTGCGCACGAAGCCGAATTCGGTTTCCGACGCCGATGGGAAGGCAACCTCGATTTCCTTGAAGCCGATGTCGCAGAGCATCTTGAACATGCGCATCTTCTTGTCGGCGTTCATCGGCTCGAAAAGCGCCTGGTTGCCGTCGCGGAGGTCGGTGCTCATCCATACCGGCGGCTGGGTGATGGTGCGGCCCGGCCATTGGCGGTCGGTAATTTGGACCGGCGGGAAGGCGGTGTATTTGGTGTTCGGGGTGGTGATCATGGCGGGCTCCTGAATGCTTAATCGATGGCGAAAGTTTAGGCCAAAGATGCCGGCAGGTGCTTGCGTATTGGTGTTCGGTATGACGTATTATTGGAATAAAATTGCTAAATAATTGCGTTGTGAGAAATTAAATGGAACTAGATCGCTACGATCGGCAGATTCTCGCCATCCTGCAGGCCGACGGCCGCATCAGCAACCAGGATCTGGCCGACCGCATCGGCCTGTCGCCGTCGCCTTGCCTGCGCCGGGTGCGGACACTGGAGGACTCGGGCCTGATCGCCGGCTATCGGGCTTATCTCGATGCCAAAAAACTGGGGCTGACGCTGATGGCGCTGATCGGCATTTCGATGGACCAGCACACGCCGGAACGCTTCGCCAATCTCGAAACCAGCGTGGCCGACATTCCCGAGGTGCTCGAATGTCTGCTCATCACCGGCCAGCAGTCGGATTACCAGCTCAAGGTGGTGGTGCGCGACATGGACGCTTATCAGGACCTGCTCCTCAACAAGCTGACGCGGATTACCGGCGTGACCGGCGTGCATACCAGCTTCGTGCTGCGCAAGGTGATCGACCGGACGACGTTGCCGGTTAATGCTTAAGTTGCGGGGGATACCAGAATAATCGGTGCAGCTCGAACAGCTAAGACGTGAGTTTGCCTAGTTGTTTAGTCCCGCGCCCGGGCGAGGATCAGCGATGCGTGATCCGTCGGGTCATGCAGGGTGGGGAAGGGAACGTGGGTGGCGGTGGGGATGGTCTTGGCGAAATAGATTTCCCACTGCGTTTCGTCCAGCTTGATTTCACGCACGCTGGTCACCCGGCGATCCTGGAAGAAACGCCGTTCGGCAAAGCCTGGCGGGGGGCCGGCATTGCGCATTCGCCGCTCGCCTCGTTTGCGGCGCTCGCTGCTGTCGGTCTTGAGCGGGGGCAGGTCGGCGGGGAGTTGAGCGCCGTGCGTGAGCAGCAGATCGATAATCTTCTGGTGGCCTCCCCGATGCGCCATGCGAATCGGGCCGCCCAGCCCCTGGGCATTGGGTGCGTGGATGTCGGCGCCCCGGCGGATCAGTTCGTGGATGATATCGAGATGGCCCTTGAAACAGGCGATGCGCAGCGGCAGCCCCGAGTCGCCGTGGATGTCGGCTTCCTCGATATCGGCGCCATGGTCGAGTGCGGCCATGACTGCCTTCAGATTTCCTTTTTCGACGGCACGTCGAAGTGCGCTATGCATGGAGTTGATACCTGGCAACAATTAACCCGGTTGTCACGTCCGGCTGAACAAGCCTTCGCGACCGAGTGGTCCCGAAGATAGACCGTACTGCCGCTAAGCGCTGTTAAGTGCTTCACGAAGCAGGTGAATTGGCGAAGGCAGCGGGCTGGTGCTGGCGACAGCGTATAATCCGTCCCGGAAAGTCGGCCAGGCAATCGCTGGATACTTCGGTATCGGGAGGAAAGTCCGGGCTCCATTGGGCAGGATGCCAGCTAACGGCTGGGCGCTATAAGCCGCAAGGCGAAGGCGACGGAAAGTGCAACAGAGAACAGACCGCCGATGGCTCCGGGCTTTGACGCTGCTTGCAGCGGCAAAGTCCTTGAGTGGGGGATGCCCCATGGAGATCAGGTAAGGGTGAAACGGTGGCCCCGCGCGAGCGGGGACTTGGCGGCGCAAGCCGACATGAGGTAAGAGCTCACCGCGTCCACGGTAACGGCGGACGGCACGGCAAACCCCATCCGGAGCAAGACCAAATAGGGAAGCTGAGGCGTGGCCCGCGCTGCTTCCGGGTAGGTTGCTTGAGCCTGTCGGTAACGGCAGGCCTAGAGGAATGATTGCCGAACCCCGCAAGGGGGGAACAGAACCCGGCTTATCGGCCGGCTTTCCATTTTCTTTTTTACGGCCGCAGGCTAGTCCTGCATTTCGCGGGCAATTTTCCACTGGCCGTCGGTGCGGCTGACCAGCAGGGTCTTGGCGCGGCCGACTTCGCGATAGCTGCCCGCCGCATAGTCCTGGCGGAAACTGACCTTGAACAGGTCGGGCGTCTTGCGCGTGATGGCGACATCCCGGATCTGGACGTCGATCGCGGCGGCGCCGGCGAGTTTCCTGGTGCGGGCGGCGACCCAGCTGCTGCGGCTGCTGCCGTCGGCCGGCACGAACTCGCTGCCGTAGGCGCCCAGATAGGCCGCGGTGTCGCGGTTGCGCCAGGCCTGCAGCCAGGATTCCAGCAGGTTCTCGATTTGCGTTTCGTCGGCAACGGCCACCACCGGCGGCTCGGCGCGGACTGGAACAGGGCTGGCTGCCGCCGGGGCCGCCACGGCGGCGACCGCTGCCCGGGAAGGGGCGGCGTGTGTGCCGTTGGCGCTCAGGGCGAACCACATGGTGCTCGCCCCCAAGGCGGCTGAAGCCAGGCTGGCGAGCAGGATGGAAGCGGTGCCGAAGTGGCGGCGGCCGGCGGGTACAACCTCGGCGGCACGCGGTGCGGCACTGCCCGAAGTGCTTGCCGGCTCATCGCCGAGCGCCGTCTGCAATTGTTGCAGCCGGTGTGCCATGGCCTGTTCCTGACTGGCGGCGAGGCGAAGCCCCGGACGGGCAGGGCGCGGACGGGCCAGGAAGGCTGCGTCGATCAGGTTGCCGGTATGCAGGGTATTGACGGGTGCCACGATATTTCCTCGGTGCGCATCAGGCTTGCTGACGGGATGGAGGTATTGTCGGCGTGGCGATAAACGGCGGAAATCGATTACTTCACGGTTTTGATGATTCTGCCGAAACGACGGTCGAGGCGGCCTATTTCGACAGGCTGCGCATGGCCCGATCCAGGCCGTCCAGGGTCAGTGGGAACATGCGGTCGTTGCCGATCACGGCGCGGATCATGCCGATCGACGGCGTGTAGTCCCAATAGTTTTCGGGCAGCGGATTGAGCCAGGCGGCGCGCGGCCAGGCATCGACCAGGCGCTGCAGCCAGACGTCGCCGGCTTCCTCGTTCCAGTGCTCGACGCTGCCGCCCGGGCGGCCGACCTCGTAGGGGCTCATGCTGGCGTCGCCGACGAAGATCAGTTTGTAGTCCGGGCCGTAGGTGTGGATGACGTCCCAGGTCGCCAGCTTTTCGCCGTGCCGGCGGCGGTTGTCCTTCCACACGCCTTCATAGACGCAGTTGTGGAAGTAGAAGTGCTCGAGGTGCTTGAATTCGGCGCGGGCGGCCGAGAACAGCTCCTCGCAGGCCTGGATGTGGTCGTCCATCGAACCACCGACGTCGAGGAAAAGCAGCACCTTGATGGCATTGTGCCGCTCGGGGCGCAATTGCAGGTCGAGCCAGCCGCCGTTGCGGGCGGTACCGGCGATGGTGCCGTCGAGGTCGAGTTCGGTCGCCGCACCCTTGCGGGCGAAGCGGCGCAGGCGGCGGAGGGCGACCTTGATGTTGCGCACGCCGAGGTCGAGCGAGTCGTCGAGATTGCGGAATTCGCGCTGGTCCCAGACCTTGATCGCCGTCCGGTTGCCGGCCGATTCGCCGCCGATGCGCACGCCTTCCGGGTTGTAGCCGCCATGGCCGTAGGGCGAGGTGCCGGCGGTGCCTATCCACTTGCTGCCGCCGGCGTGGCGTTCCTTCTGCTCGGCCAAGCGCTCCTTCAACTGTTCGAGCACCTTCTCGTAGCCCAGCTTCTGCAGGCGGGCGCGGTCGGCTTCCGACAGGTGGCGGCGGGCGGCCAGTTCCAGCCATTCCTCGGGCACCATGGCGTCGAAGCCGGGCAGCGCCTCGATGCCCTTGAAGTATTCGCCGAAGGCCCGGTCGAAACGGTCGTACAGCGCTTCGTCCTTGACCAGCAGGGTGCGTGACAGCAGGTGGAAATCGTCCAGGCTGCCGCTGACCAGCCGCGCCTCCAGCGCTTCGAGCAGGGCCAGCAGTTCCTTGGTCGACACCGGCAACTGGCGCGACTTCAGGTGCAGGAAGAAATCGACGAGCATGGCTCAAACGTCCTGTAGCAAGGCATTCCGGGAAGTGCTGGATTCCCGCCTTCGCGGGAATGACGGCTGCTTGTTCATGGTTTGCGACGGCTCATGAAGGCCAGGCGCTCGAACAGATGCACGTCCTGCTCGTTCTTGAGCAGTGCGCCGTGCAGCGGCGGGATGGCGTCCTTGGCATCCTTGGCGCGCAGGGCTTCCGGCGGGATGTCCTCGGCCAGCAGCAGCTTCAGCCAGTCGATCAGTTCGCTGGTCGACGGCTTCTTCTTCAGGCCGGGTATCTCGCGCAGGCCGAAGAAGACCTCCAGCGCTTCCTTCAGCAGCTCATGTTTGAGCACCGGGAAATGCACCGCGACGATGCGCTGCATGGTCTCCTTGTCCGGGAACTTGATGTAGTGGAAGAAGCAGCGGCGCAGGAAGGCGTCGGGCAGTTCCTTCTCGTTGTTCGAGGTGATGATGATTAGCGGCCGGTGCTTGGCCTTGATGGTGCGGTGCAGCTCGTAGCAGTGGAATTCCATGCGGTCGAGTTCGCGCAGCAGGTCGTTGGGGAACTCGATGTCGGCCTTGTCGATTTCGTCGATCAGCACCACCGACGGCTCGTCGCATTCGAAGGCCTGCCACAGCACGCCATGCACGATGTAGTGCGAGATGTCCTCGACGCGCGGATCGCCCAGTTGCGAGTCGCGCAGGCGGGAGACCGCGTCGTATTCGTAGAGGCCTTGCTGCGCCTTGGTCGTCGATTTGACGTGCCACTGGAACAGCGGCATGTTCAGCGCCCGCGCCACTTCCTCGGCGAGCAGCGTCTTGCCGGTGCCCGGTTCGCCCTTGATGAGCAGCGGGCGTTGCAGGGCGACGGCGGCATTCACCGCCAGGGTCAGGTCGCGGGTGGCGACGTAGCTATCGGTACCTTCGAATTTCATGGTTCGTATTCTTGGCTGGAGGTGCGGGGGATTGTATGACTAAAGGGCCTGCCGGAAGTGCCCTACAATGCGGCATGCAACCGATTCAAACCCCCTCAATTCGCTGGCAAGAAGGCGGCCAGGAACACGTCGCCCGCTGGCGTTCGGAAGCCGGCATCGCACCGCATGCCGACATCCAGATTGCCGACGACCGGACGTCGGCCGACGACGCCTACCGCCTGCTCGAAGCCGGCACTGCACTGCTCTGGCGCGGCGACTGGGTCAATGCCCGGCACCTGATGCAGGCGCTGACCAAGCGCGCCGACCGTCGTTTCGGCGCGGCGCGCGGCAAGGCGCCGAAGACGCCGGGCGAAGCCTT
>DATGXM010000605.1:0-3199 GCA_035298985.1 Azonexus sp.
GCGGTGAAGCCAATGCGGCGTTTACCGCTGCCCTGCGCAATTACACGAACGGCATCAAGGGGCATATCCGCAGCGAGGAGAAGGACGCCATGCCGCTGGCCCGCGAGGTGCTGACCGAGGCGGACTGGGCGGAGATCGACAGGGCTTTCCTGGACAATGACGATCCGTTGTTCGGCGGCAAGGCGAAGGCGGAATTCCGCGAGTTGTTCCACCGTATCGCCAGCCTGGCGCCGGAGTCGGTGGGCCTCGGGGCGCAGAGTGCCGGGGCTTTGCAACCCGGGGTTGCGCCCAGCGGCGGCGACGTGCTGCTGTCCGTGAAGGGCATGGAGAGTTGCTACGGGCGGATCAAGGCGCTGAAGGGGATCGACCTGGAAGTGCGCCAGGGTGAGCTGGTGGCGCTGGTTGGCGCCAACGGGGCGGGGAAGACGACTTTCCTGAGGACGCTGTCCGGCGTGCAGACTATGAGTGCGGGCAGGATCACGTTCGCCGGTGAGGATATTTCCAGGCTGCGCGCCGACCTCCGGATGCGCCGCGGGATTTGCCAGAGTCCGGAGGGGCGGCAGGTGTTCGGGCCGCTCTCCATCGAGGACAACCTGCGGCTGGGGGCTTATACGCAACCGAAGCACCAGGTGGCCGAGGATATGGAGAAGATCTACGCGATGTTCCCGATCCTGAAGGAGAAGCGGAATCTACCGGCCGGGACGCTGTCCGGTGGGCAGCAGCAGATGCTGGCGATCGGCCGGGCGCTGATGGGGCGGCCGAAGATGTTGCTGCTCGATGAGCCGTCGATGGGGCTGGCGCCGTTGCTGGTCGAAGAGGTCTTCAATGTGGTGAAGACACTCAAGGCGCAGGGGATGACCATCTTCCTGGTCGAGCAGAATGCCTTTGCGGCGCTGGCCATTGCCGATCGCGGCTATGTGCTGGAGACCGGGAATATCACCCTGACCGGGACCGGCCAGGAACTGATCAGTAATGAGCAGGTGCGGGCCGCTTATCTCGGTATGTAAGGCTGGTCCATAGAACACGGAACACGATGGCCCGGGCCTGGCCATCTCGCTCAACAGGCCCGTCGCTGTCCGCAAAAATCATCCAAAGGAGGAATGACATGAAGCAAAGCATCAAGAAGCTGGTTGCCGGCACCGCGCTGGTCTTCGGCGCCCTGGGCGCCTACGCGTCGGAGCCGATCAAGATCGGTTCGGTCCTGTCGGTTACCGGCCCGGCCGCCTTCCTCGGCGACCCGGAACTGAAGACCCTGCAGATGTACATCGACGATATCAACAAGGCGGGTGGGGTGGTCGGCCGTCCGCTGCAGCTGGTGCATTACGACGACGGCAGCGACGCCAACAAAGCCAACGGTTTCACCAAGCGCCTGCTCGACGACGACAAGGTCGACGTCATCATCGGCGGCACCACCACCGGCGCCACGATGTCCATGATCCCGCTGGTCGAGAAGGCCGGCGTACCCTTCATTTCGCTGGGCGGCGCGGTGGTCATCGTCGAGCCGGTCAAGAAATTCACCTTCAAGGTCTCGCATAACGACCGCATGGCGGCCGAGAAAATCTACGAGGACATGAAGAAGAAGGGCATCTCCAAGGTCGCCTTGCTCTCGGAAACCTCGGGCTTCGGCCAGTCGGGGCGCAAGGAGTCGGAGGCGATGGCTGCCAAGTACGGCATCACGCTGGTCGCCAATGAAACCTTCGGGCCGAAGGATACCGACATGAGTCCGCAGCTGACCAAGATCAAGAACACCCCGGGCGTCCAGGCGGTTTACATCTTCGGTCTGGGCCAGGGCCCGGCCATCGCCACCAAGAACTACAAGCAGCTCGGCCTGACGCTGCCGCTCTACCATTCGCACGGCGTCGCTTCCGAAGAGTTCATTAAGCTGGCCGGTCCGGCGGCCGAGGGCGTCCGCCTGCCCGCCTCGGCCCTGCTGGTTGCCGATAAGCTGCCGGCTAGCGATGCGCAGAAGCAGGTCGTCATGGCTTACACCAAGGCTTTCAACGACAAGTGGAAGACCGACGTGTCCACCTTCGGCGGCCATGCCTATGACGCGCTGATGCTGGTGGTCAATGCCATCAAGAAGGCCGGCGGCACCGACAAGGCCAAGGTGCGCGACGCTATCGAAGCGACCAAGGGCTATGTCGGTACCGGCGGCGTGGTGAATATGGCTGCCTCCGATCACCTTGGCTTGGACCTGACCGCCTTCCGTCTGCTCGAAATCAAGAAGGGCGACTGGAGCATGGCGCAGTAAGCCGTAAGTGAAAAAAGGGGCGCTTGATGTGCCCCTTTCCTTTTTTGCATTGATCGGAGTGTCTGCCGTGTCCCACCAATTCCTGATCCCCGAACGGCTGGAAACCGCCCGCCTGCTGCTGCGCCCTTTCCGCGAGGAAGACTGGCAGGCGATGCACCGCCATTATTCCGATCCGGCCTGTACCCGCTACACCCTTGGCCGCAGCCTGTCGGAAGGCGAAAGCTGGCGGCTGACGGCGACCCTGGCCGGGCACTGGCTGTTGCGCGGCTACGGCCCGTATGCGCTGGAGGAAAAGGCCAGCGGCCAGCTGGTCGGGACCTGTGGCCTGTGGTTCCCCGGCGATTTTCCCGAGCGCGAAATCAAGTGGGCAGTGCTATCGGAGCACCAGGGCAAAGGCTTTGCCAGCGAAGCGGCGCAGGCGGTTCTCGCCATGGCCTTGGCGCACTTTCCGGAACGCCCGCCGATCAGCTTCATTCACCGCGACAATGCGGCCTCCATCGGCGTTGCTCGCTCGATTGGCGCGGTACTGGAGGACGAGATCGATTTCCGCAATGCGCGCTTTGTCATCTATCGCCATGCGGCTTGCGTCGTACCTGATGAAAAAATTCGCCGGAGTGTTGACTCGCTAACATGATAGTGATTTAATCGAATCACTAACATATTAACAATGTAATGCTGCTGCGGCAGCGCGGTCGAACAACTGGAGTGCATATGATTAAACAGCAGGTGAGCGGCACGGTGTACGGCGTCATCCTGAATGACACCGTCTCCGTCCAGAAAATCGGTTCGCTGGACGAGGCGCCGTACAAGGGCGCGCCCAAGGCGCCGGTGCTCTACATCAAGCCGGCCAATACCCGCGTTGGTTGCGGCAGCACCGTTGTCCTGCCGGCCGGTGCGCAGAGCGTCGAAGTGGCGGCCACCGTCGGTTTGGTCATGGGCCGCGCCGCC